>JANLTF010000365.1:0-4461 GCA_031362825.1 Acidobacteriota bacterium
CAGGTTGAAAAAAAGGCGCCCGCCCCGATCTTATTGGGAAGGCACCTTATTGAACTAGGCCTCACGCCAGGTTCGCAATTCAGGCCGATACTTGATGCGGTCTATGAGATGCAGCTCGACGGCAAGATCACAGATCTTGACGGAGCGTTCGCGGAAGCCGAGAAGCTAATCGCGTGATTCGATCTCGATGCCAACGGGGCAGACGAGAGGTTTTCGAAATTCCCAGGCGACGCAGCCGTCCTCCTCGAAATTTTTTGACGGCGGTTCGGTTGTCAGAGGCTTTAACTGAATCACGAACGTTAGAAAACTCGCGTCTTCGTAGCCCTCAGTCAACCATTCACGAGGAGTTTCGCCGGGCCGCGTTCGGTTGAAATAGTCGATCGGCTTTTCGAACGGGCTTTCGGCGTCCCTGCCGAAGGTCTCGCGATAGTAACCCTTGCTTTCAAGCCGCATCCAGCCGCCCGCCAGATCGTTTGGCGGATAGGAATAGATCGAGACGGAATATTGCCCGGGCGGAACCTCAATAAGCGTCCCAAAGTCGTATTCGCCGCCATCCTCACATTTGTCGAACTCGTCCAGAGTCGTATCGAGATCCTCATCGCAGGTTCCTGAGACGACCATTTGGCCTGACGTAAGGTTCAGTTTCCAATCGACGCGTGAGGTCCACTCCTTCGACTCCTCTTCAGTCAGATCTCCAAAAACGATTCGAACATCGTAGCCGTCGTCTTGGTATAGCGATGTCGCTATCACCGCCCCCTTTTCAGTCAGTTCATTGAGTCCCTTTACGCCGCCGAAGAACTCGTGAAACTCGCCTATCGGATAGCCTCCGAAATTTCTATCGGCGACGTAGAGCAGCGAACCTGCCTCGTGGATGAGAAAGTCGATCGCTTTTCGTTCCATAAATATCCTCCCGTTTGGAATAAATGCCTTCTACGGCAAAGCTTGCCCGATGATATTGAGATCGGTTATCTCATCGGAGACTGTTAACAACTGTGTCGCGAACTGGTAACGCTTATGCGTCGCGGCGAGCGTGTATGTCCGGCCGGCCTCGATATCCGTGAACTGGAAATAGCCAAAGGCGTTCGTAATTGCCGGACGACGTGTGCCTGTTTCGTCCGCGATAGTTATCGCGACGGCGTTGATCGGTTGGCCTTGTTCGGTCAGAACGCGGCCGGCGACGGTTACGGCTGCCGAACTCGGGCCTAGGATATTTATCTGGCCGTCGAGGAAGTTTGAGTCTAGGACGGTCGCGTTGATATCCGAAACTTCGCGGAAAACTGGCATGTCGCCCATTACGAGTGGCGTCGGGCCGCCGAAGATGGCGTTCGCGACATTGAAACGGATCGTTATGATGTGTCTCGTTCCGGCGGGCACAGCCTCGCCAAACGGCATTGCGAGGACCACGCCGACTTTTCCGGCGGTCCCTAGGTTCGGGATCAATGTCGCTGTCTGGGTGTCAATTCCTTTTGTTACGAGAGGGCTGCTGAGCTTTGTCGTGTCATAGCCGACCGTAAAGCCGAAGCCGTTTTCGGTGCCCTGGGCGTCCGCCGCGATCGTGACCAGCACCTGTTGGCCGGGGCTCGATTGGGTGTTGACGACGCGGACGACGGTTGGAACCGCGAACGACCGCAACTTTTCCTTCCCGTCGGCAATTGGTGCAAAGCTAGCCATATGCGGGCCGGCCGTTGGGCTCACGGCATCGATCGTCGCGGCATAGCGTCCGGCTTGGGTGTAGTCGGACACGGTCAATTGGCCGTTGCCGGAGGTTGGGCGTGGGGCACAATCCGCACGCTGATATTCGTTGAATGCCGGATTTACCGTGTCGAGCCCGGCGACGAATCGTCCGACCTGTGTGAAATCGGCGACGGTTATCGTGCCGTTGTTGCTGCCCGTCGGCCGCGGAGCGACGTCGGCCTCAAAGCCTTGGGCGAAGCTGACGGAGCCATCGAGATAGTTTGTCGGCAACGGGTCGGCGTTGGTGTTTACGACCTGTTTGACGATCGGAAGATCACCGAACGCCACCGGCGAACTGTACGCGACGGTCGGCAGAGTGTTGAACGTGACGGTAACGATCTGCTTTGTTCCCGTCGTGAAGTTCTGGCCCGATTGTAGAGCGACCAGCAGTCCAACCTTGCCGCTTTGCGATGAGTTGACGGTGAGGAAGCCTGTCAGTGCATCGGCACCAAGAACGGCCTGCGGATTTGTCAGGATCGCGGAGTCATACTTGAGCGAAAAACCGGCGGCGTTCTCGTCGCCCTGGGCGACCAGTTCGACGTTGACGGTGACGTTCTGTCCGGGCGTTGCGTTGCCGCCGATGACTCGGAGTTGTCGCGATGGGGCAGCCGTGCCGAAGAAATTTACACTCAGGTCGTCCGTCGTCAGGTTGTTAAATTGCTGGCTGATCGGGTTGAATGTCCAGCCGAGAGCGGACGGCGTCACGGTGTAATTTGCGTTTGGTGCAAGATTCGCAAACGAATATCTGCCTTGGCTATCGGTCGTCGTTGTCGCGTTCTGTCCGCCTTGCAAGGTCACGGTCACATTCGCAATAGGAGTGTGATCGCTTGCCTTGACCACCTCGCCGGCGAGTGAGAGCAGTGCTCCGTTGTCGTTGTCGAAGATGTTGAGAACTGCGACGGAAGGCACGCCGAGAGTTGCCCCGCCGATCGGATTGGATAGGACGAGATTGAGCGATTCGGTTGGTTCCGGATTTAGGTCATCTGCGAGCGATACGAGGAAGGTCTTGGTCGTTTCACCGTCGCCGAAGATCAGTGTGCCCGAGACCGGGCCGTAGTCGGTTACGGGTGTTGCGGAGCCGCCGGTGGTCATGTAATCGACCGAGACGGTTCCGGCGTCGCCGTTCGTTCGCGAGACGGTGACCGTGACCGAGTCGTGCTCGGTGCCCGAATACGGTGCGAAGGCGAAGCTGAACTTGCCCGGATTGTCGTCATCGACGATCGTGCCGAGAGCCTGGTTGTCGCCAAACGTAGCATTGATCGGGTTGGACAGATCGACAAAAAATGTCTCATCAAGCTCGGGTGTCTGATTGCCGATCACGTTGACGAGCACATTCTTGAGGGTTTCGCCCGGAGCAAAGTTGACCGAGCCGCCAGCCGTTATGTAATCCGACGACGCGGTTGCTGTGCCTGGCGTCGTGATGTAATCGACCGACACGGGTAGTCCGCTTGCGGTCGAAAGGGAGACCCGGAATGAAAATGGGGTCGAGCCGAGGTTGCCTTCTTCTTGAGTAACGTCTTCGATCGTGATGACGGGCGGAGCATCATTGTCGATGATCGTCATAACAGCCGAAGCGTTTGGCGTGAGGAAAACGCCGGGCGACGGGACGTTGAGTGTTATGTTGACGGTTTCGTCGAGTTCGTCAAGCGTGTCGTTGTTGATAGGAATATCAAACGATTTGACGACCTCGCCGTTCAAGAATGTAATATTGCCACCCTGCGGCGTGTAATCGGCAGTCGTTGCGGTACCGTTCAAAGTCGAATAAGAAACGCTAATTGATCCCGTGCTGCCGCCGTTGCGGTTTATGACGATAGTACGGAAGGCCGAACCTTCATTGACCGAATATGTGGAGGCAGACAAAGATAGATTGCCCGGCTCGCCAGACACGGTAATACACTGGGAGAACTCCGAAGTATCGCCTGCTCCGGCGTTTGTGAACGTCGCGGTTGCCGTGACGAACTGCCCGACCGTCAATGTTGTCGGAAAACTAATGCCGCCGATGCCAGTGATCGCATTGGTCAGAACGTTTTGCGAGCCGAGATAGTATCTTCCCTCGCCGAAGCCGGACGAATCACACGCGTCGACGCGGTAAAAGTCGATCGCAAACTGCGTATCGGGAGCCGAATCGAGGAAACCGGTAATCCGTGTCGGTGTTGCGCGTTGCAGAACAGGGAAGTTCTGCCGCGCGTTTGGCCCAGAATCTGCGTCGCCGGGATCGTTTGTGGTGACACCGTCGCCATCGAGATCGATTCCGAGGTCGGCGTTGGAATAGATCGAGTTGCCTCGAATGATATTTAGCTGTCCGTCGGCGACGGTGATGCCTGTCATGCCGTTAAATGAAATGTCGTTGCCTCCGGCGGCGGTCGCGTTGCCGATCTGGTTGCCGAGAGCGTCTTGATTTATGTATATTCCGATGGACGTGTTGCCGAGGTTGGTGCCGGCGGCGTTGGTGCCGATGTAATTGTTGTACACCTTGTTACCGTTGGCGTTTGAACCGACGAGGAAGACGCCGCTGTCGTTACCGGAAACTATATTCGCCGCGATGTCGTTGCCTGCGAGGCCGATCTCGTTTTGTGAGGACAGGACACGGATGCCGACGAAGTTGTTCGGGACCTTAGAGGTTCCGGCTTCGTTCGTGCCGATCTTGTCATAATTGCCGGTGTCTTCAACCCTGATGACGCAAAAAATTACGGCGACGTACTCGATGTCGATAAACTCGTCGCCGAC
>JANLTF010000389.1:0-1650 GCA_031362825.1 Acidobacteriota bacterium
CTTGAGCCGATGTCAAAATTTCCGAACGTCCGCGACCTCAAGGTTGATCGCTCGAAGATGTTCGATCATCTCAAACAGGTCAACGCTTGGATCGAACTTGACGGCACATACGATCTCGGTCCCGGGCCGCACATTCCAAACGAGGTCGCACAGGAGCGGTACTCATTATCGCGATGCATGACTTGCGGCTGCTGTCTCGAAGCGTGTCCGCAATACGGCGACGACAACTACATCGGCCCGCAAGCCATTGCTCAGGCTCGGCTCTTCAACATGCATCCTGTCGGCAAGATCGAAATGGACGAACGCCTAAACGGCCTAATGGGCGACGACGGCATCACCAACTGCGGCAACGCACAGAATTGTATAAAGGTTTGCCCCATGAACCTTCCGCTAACAAAAGCGATCTACGAAACAAATCGTGATATCACTGTGAATGCACTTTTTGGCTGGTTGAAGAAATAAGAAGCAACTACGAAAATACCCGAAAAAGCACGAAATAAATCGATCTCTATTTAGTGCTTTTTATGTACTTTCGTGGTTGGTTTTCTACGGTTTTAGAGCGGTTGACTCAGCGACACCTATTGCTTCGAGGTGTTTGACGATCTTTTCAATAAGCCAGTTTGGGGTTGAGGCTCCGGCTGTGACGCCGACTTTTTCGGCACCGGCGAGGTCATCGGGGTTGATCTCATCTTCTGTTTCGATGAGGAAGCTCTTTTCGCACTGCTCTTTGCAGACGGCGAGCAGCTTGACGCTGTTTGACGAGTGGCGGCCGCCGATGATGTAAAAGGCATCAACCATGCCGGCCAATGCACGCGCAGCTTCCTGGCGGTCGCGGGTGGCGGAGCAGATGGTGTTGACAACCTGAACTTCGTCGTGGGTGCGGGTTTTGATCGCTTCGGCAGTGTCGAAGAAGGTCTTGGCCTTGATCGTCGTTTGCGATACGACCAGCGGATGCCGCAGCCACGGCAGGCCGGCGACCTCGGTCTCGTCTTTTATGACGAATGCATGATCAGGGGCGTAGCCTTTGACACCGATCATCTCAGGATGGTCCGGACTTCCTACAATGACCACGTGTCTATCTTGTTCGGCGGCACGGGCAGCGAGTTTTTGGACGCGGGTGACAAACGGGCAGGTCGCATCGACGACCTTTGTCGCTTTTTCTTCCAGCTCTTTTTGAACTTGCGGCGTTACGCCGTGGGCTCGAATGACGGCAGTTTCGCCGCGTCCGATCTGGACAGGCTCGCTGATGGCCGTGACGCCTTCGTGCGCAAGGCGCTGCATTTCCTGCTTGTTATGTATCAGCGGTCCGAGGCTGCGGACGGTTTCGCCGTCGGCCAGAGCGTCCTCGACCATTTCGACCGCACGTTCGACGCCGAAACAAAACCCGTACTCATCTGCCAGCAATACTTGCATTTTTGTAAAAACCCTAACTTAATTGGCTAAAATTACGCCAGGTTAAGTTGGTTTAATTCTAACAAATGGATAATGGAAACGAAACCGCTTTGCGGCAATGCCGGTTTTTGAACGACGAGTATTTTCAGAAGCTCTACGAAGCTTTTCTTGAGGCGTTTTCTGATTATGTAATTCCGTTCGCGTTGACCGAGACTCAGTTTCGCAATCACATTAACCTCAACGCTGTCGATCTTGCAC
>JANLTF010000440.1:0-2474 GCA_031362825.1 Acidobacteriota bacterium
GGTTTGAAGATATTTTTGTCTATATAGACCTCATAATCTTCGCCGGACAATTTCTCGATGATCTTACCCAAAAAGAGAATGCCCGGATTTGAGTAGCTAAACTTGCTACCCGGTTTGAACCGTATCTCGGTGTACGGAAACATGGCCACGAGCTGTGAATACTCGGTCGGCTCAAATGGTTCCCAATCTTTGCCGCTGCCCCAGGGCCACGTCCCGCTGCGAAAACCGGCCGAATGCGTCATCAGTTGGCGTATCGTGATCTCGTCCATCGATCCGAACGGATTATGCACCGCACGCAGCTCCGGCAGATACTTCGTCGCCGGATCGTCCAGCTTTAACAGCCCACGATCGCGCAATTGCATGATCGCAATGCCCGTAAAAGGCTTTGTGTTCGACGCCCAATGATAGATCGTGTCGGCATCGATGGCCTGGTTTTTCGCCAGATTCGCCGATCCGTAACGGTAATCCGCGACGACCTTATTATCACGTAAAAACACAAAACTGCTGCCGACCACACCGGCCCGTTTCAGCTCTTGCTCATAAAGCGTTTTGAAGCGTTTCAGCTCGTCACCGGTTGTCGTTTGCTGTGCGTTCATAGCGATTGCCGACATTACCAGCATCAATGCCGCGAGAAAAAAAGAGCGTCGGCGGTTCATCCGTTTACCTCATTAGATTGATTTTATTGGACTGCAAACAGAATAATTACGAACACGCTTTTTTACAAGTGTCCGTAGCCCACACGTAAGTAAGGGCTCAACGTAAGCCTTTATCAAGCCACGGCAGGAAAGAATGCGCAAAGCAAAAGCCGCCAAATCACAACGAACCGGGCTTTTGGTATATTATTTAGATAATGAGTGTTTACGACGAACTGACCGAGACCCAACAATTTGCTTCACGTGTGATCGCCGACCACGCGCGCTCGACCGCGTTTGCCATCGCCGACGGCATTCTGCCCGGCAACGAAGGCCGCAATTACGTCCTTCGCAAGATAATGCGGCGGGCGATCTACCACGGCCGCGAACATCTGGGACTGAACGATCTCTTTTTCTACAAAGTCTGCGATTTCGTCGTCGGTGAGATGAACGGCGCATATCCCGAACTCGAAACACAACGCGATTTTATCGGCAAAATGGTCCGGATCGAGGAACAACGTTTCGGCAATACCGTAACGGTCGGACTCGGAAAGCTGAACGAACTCGGCGTTTCCGGCAGCACGCCAAAGGATGATGACCTGTTTCTATCGATCGGAAAACTCTACGACACGTTCGGCACACCGCGCGACCTGATCCGCGTGTATCTCGAAGAAAAAGGCCTCGAATTCGAAGAGGAAGATTTTAACGAGCGTTTCGATACGGCGTTGCAGCAACTGCAGTCGCAAGGTGCTGTCGGCCATACGACCCGCAAATCGCAGCCGTCGCCTGTTTACGCCGAGTTGCTCGAAAAGGTTGGTGCGAACCAGTTTCACGGCTACGACGCAACGCATTTTAAAGGTGCAAAGGTAGCCGGGATTTTGGACGGCGAAACGCCCGTCGATTCCCTCGCCGAAGGTCAACAAGGCAGCGTCATACTCGATCAAACACCTTTCTACGCGGAGGCCGGTGGCCAGGTCGGCGACGTCGGAAAGCTGCTTTCTGCCACTGCAACTGCTACTGTCGCTGACACGTACTCGCCCGTTTCCGGGCTGATCATTCACAAGGTCACTGTCGAAAAAGGCTCGATAACGGTGGGCGACGAAGTGACGGCGACGGTCGATGCCGAGAAACGCGATGCGACCCGGCGAAATCATACGGCGACGCATCTGGTTCATGCGGCATTGAGAGAAGTTTTGGGGACGCACGTAAAACAGGCTGGTTCGGTCGTGGGACCCAATGTTTTGCGGTTCGATTTTACGCATTACCAGCCGATGACGGCGGCCGAGATCGCTGAGGTCGAGGATCTCGTGAATCGCGAAATTCTCAAGAACGACGCGGTAAATACCAACGTCATGAGCATCGAAGAGGCGATGTCCGGTGGTGCGATGGCTCTGTTTGGCGAGAAATACGGCTCGGCGGTGCGCGTGCTGAGCGTGGGCGACGGCGTGTTTTCAAAGGAGCTGTGCGGCGGCACGCATGTCCGGGCGACCGGCGACATCGGCTCGTTCAAGATCACCGGCGACGAAGCGATCGCCTCCGGTGTCCGCCGAATCCGTGCGATCACGGGCTTTGACGCATTCAATCGTTTCCGTGAGGACGAGAAACTGATCGACGCGTCGCTCGGAGCGTTGAATACGCAACGCGACAACTTGCCAAACGCCATCGCGAGATTGCAGGAAGAGTTAAAAAAGACGCGTAAGGAAATGGACGAGTTAAAACTCAAGATCGCGACAGGATCGATAGGCGCCGCTTCGTCCGGCGGCGACGAACCAAGAGACATAAACGGCGTAAAAGTCCTCGGCAAGATCGTCGAGGGCCTCGACGGCGGCGGAACTCGTCAGC
>JANLTF010000443.1:0-5179 GCA_031362825.1 Acidobacteriota bacterium
CATGCAAGCATGTCTTGAGGATTCAGGTCTTAATATTCCCAAACCTCATCCATTGCGTCAGACTCCTTATCGGCTAAGTACAGAGAAAGAATTACCTATAATTCGATCAAGGTCTCGTCCGAAACATTGCTTCCATAAAGCCGTAAAAGCTCCTGCTGGATGTTGCTATGCCCTATTTGTCCGGTCGCCATAATATTTTACCCAAAATCCGATTCTAGCACAAAAAGTTCTGCGAAAGTCTACCTGTCGCCATCGAGGCGGAATTCGTTTAGGGGGATCGGGCTGGGGAGAGGTTTTGGGGCGTTTTCGTCGTAGGCCCCGTGTTCGAGGAAGCCGATCTCGGATGGTTTCCAGTAGCGGAAGAAGGCTTTGCCGTAGATGTATTTTTCTGGGACGAGGCCCCAGTAGCGCGAGTCGAGCGAATTGTCGCGGTTGTCGCCCATTACGAAATAGTGGTGGTCCTCGACCTTTTTCGCCGGCCAACTCGGCAGCGACTGATTGTGTTCGGTGTCGAGATACGGCTCGCGAAGCTCGATGCCGTTGATAAAGACGCGGCCATTTCGGACCTCGACGCTTTCGCCCGGAAGGCCGATCACGCGTTTTACAAAGCTCTTGTCGGGGTCATTCGGATACCAAAAGACGACGATGTCGCCGCGCTCGATATGGCCCCAACTGATGCTTTGGATCTTGTAATAGACGAGCTTATTCACCAGCAAACGCTCGCCGTCATGGAGCTGCGGCAGCATCGATGTGCCCTCGACAACGACCGGCTGGACAAAGAAAACACCGAATAGAATAAAGACAACGACGATCAGAAATATGTCGCGGGCGAGGCGGAGGCCTTCGGACCAGAGGCCCTGACGGGACTCGCGTTTGAGATGCGTCACCTCAATATCGCGGTCGTCGGCCGCCGATACGAAACCGAACTCAAATTGGTTTTTGCCCTTAAAATCGAACATAATCAAGCAATATAGACGCGCGTTTGTCGCACGGCGTTGGCCCGCCGCCGCTACGTCTTAATAATCGGGCTTTGCAGTCCACTTTGTCAAAAGAATTTTGATGTGAAAAAGTGAAAGAGTGGAATAGTGAAAAAGCTGGCATCGCTAACCGACGGACTTTTTCACTTTTGCCCTTTTCTCACATTTGACCTTTTCGTATGAATGAAGCGATCCGTTCCCTATTTCCCGCTGCAAACAAATACACTTACCTCAACAGTGCCGCCGTTTCGCCGATACCTTTGACCACGATCGAGGCCGTCAATCTGCAGCTCAATGACGTTGCAGCGAACGGCACGAGGAATTTCAATAATTGGGTCGATACCAAGGGCCGTGCCCGTACTTTGCTGGCTTCGATGATGAACGTGCGTGACGAGCAGGTTGCATTCACCCGGAACACATCGGATGGATTCGCGTCGATCGCCGCAGGTTTGCCGTGGAAAGCGGGCGACAATATCGTCAGCTTTGCGGGCGAATTCCCTTCGAATTTTTATCCATGGCGGCGCATCCGCGATGAATACGGCGTCGAACTGCGGCTCGCTCCGGAACACGGCGGACGCATTGACCTCGACGAGCTTATCGCGATGATCGACGGCAATACGCGCATCGTCGCGATCAGTGCGGTGCAGTTTGCGTCGGGCTTTCGCGCCAATCTCGAACGCATCGGCCGAGCTGCTCATGCTGTCGATGCGTTGTTTTGCGTCGATATCATTCAGGGTTTGGGCGCGATGCCGTTCGATCTGCCGGCCCAGTTTGTCGACGCTGCCTGTGGTGCGAGCCACAAATGGCTGTGTGCACCCGAGGGCTGCGGCTTTATTTACCTGTCCGATCGGGCGAGAGAACGTGTAAAGCCTATTCTCACGGGCTGGATAAGCGTCGAAACACCTTGGGATTTTGCCGATCGCGAACAGCCGTTCAAGTCGACGGCTCTCGCGTGGGAATCGGGAACCGGATGTGCGTCGTTATTTTACGGCCTTGAACAAAGCCTCAAGCTACTCATCAATGCCGGAGCGTCGAATATCGAATCTCACCTCACCACACTGACCGATCAGCTCTGCGACGGCCTCGCCGGAAAGAATTACGAACTTGTGAGTTCACGTGTTGGAGGCGAGCGCTCGCAGATCGTCTGCATTAAACATCGCGAAGGCATCCACCCAAACGCCCTCGCCGCCGAACTCGAAGCCCAAAACATCATCGTCAGCCCACGCGGCGACCGGCTGCGAATCGCTCCGCATTTTTATAATAATAGTACGGATATCGAGCGGCTACTCGATGCCTTGCCCTAGAACAGAGCTGGTGTGTTTTCAACCCAAACGACGCTCGATTTGTGTCGCGTCTTTCGAACTGCTAGAAAAAATCTTCGATCTGCCGTAACAAATTTCGCTTCAAGCGAAAGAGCGAGAACTAGATAGGTCCAGTCGTAAATCGTCTGGCCATTGGCGTTTGCTTCACGCAATGAATCTCTCAACAATGGTGGTTGCGCGTGAAAGGTAATTTCCTCTTTCAACACTTCGTCAGCTAAGTTCAGGGTTTCATCGGCGGATAACTCTCCGAGTTTGCACTTTTTCCAAAGGATATTGCCGAATTCGGGAATAATGAGTTCCGGAGCGTGAATGTCGAATCGGGAATTGACAAGTAATTCAGCCTCAGTGCTATGAACTTCGGGTACATACCATTTTATAAGTACCGAGGCGTCGATGACGATCTTCATCGATCACGATCCTCACGCAGCAAGATAGCCGAATCGGTCTGTTGCCGATTTTTGATCGAAGCCCTGATTCGACGTATTTCCTCTAACCGATCCGCCGGTTCTGTTTTCGCGGCTTCACTGCGTAACCCGATCAACATCTGAGCTTGTAACGATCGATTCTGTCGTTTTGCTTTATGCTTTAGCTTTTCAATAGTAGCGATATCGACTTTTCTAACTAAAACATCTTTGTAAATCGCTTCGCGCATAATGATATCTCTTCGCTATCATTATGATAGCACCATGTAGTTTGGGACTCAAGACAAATCAGTCACCCAAAAATCCTTTCGGCACGATATCAGGCGTGAATCCATCCAGATTGAGCCGTGTCATGCCGCCGGCGTCGGTGAATGTGGGCAGTGAGCGGCGTTTTTGTTCGCGGATTCTAAAGAAGACGAGTCCGGTGCCGATGCCGGCGAGGATGGAAAAACCAAGGCCCATGGTTATCCATAGCAGCGTTGAAACAAAGACGTCAGAGGTCGTGTTGATAAACGCCCGTTCCGCACGACGCAGCAGAAACGGATCGTCGCCGAGCCACTGTACATTTTTTTCGTACTTTACCTGATCGAGCAATGCGTTGGCGGCTTCAGCATCCGCCACATCGAAGACGAATGTGTTGTAGTTGCCGATCCGGCGATATGCGATGTTTGCTGGCTGGCCGATCTCGGCGAGACGCTGATTTATTTTTTCATCGGCGTCAACCGAACTCTGCGGCGTCGCATACTCGACGATCAGCAGTTTGCCCACATCGTAATGCGAAGTGACCGCCTCCGTCCCCGCCGAAAAATCGATCAGGTCGAAAACGGGACGATCTCCCAGAGCTTGTTTGAGAGCATTCGCGTCACGTGCAAACGTCAGTTTTGATTGATGAGATTCCCAGTCCGGAAGGTGTTTGATGAGGACCGGAATGCCGTCGCTTTCGGATACTTCCTGGCTCTTGTATGGATTCGGGGCCTGGGAAAAAACCGCAGCCGCCATTGTAAGCAAAACAAAAAACGCAAAAACAAACCTGTTCGGCACGATACCTGTTATTTCTCTCAACATCACAATTTCTCCGCGACCGGTGCCAGACGGTTTGTAGATTCTAGCATTTTTCGCAGCGAAAGACGCGCCTCACGCTTTCGGGTAACGGGAGCGCACCAAATCGTATACCATTTAACGCACACGCCGCATAACAAATCAGATGCATCTATCTTTGGATGTATGACGAATCGAGAAGTATGCCCGCAAAAACTAACATTTATCGGCGTTCTACTAATGAATCGAGGCCCATTGTGCGGTCGCGAACGGTTTGGCACGGCAATTGAGATATAGCCTAAGCGAGGGGGGAAAATACAATGACCACTGACACATTAAATTTTCCGGTTTTTCATAGCGAACAAGGGATCGAATCTGACATCGTTAATTTTTCTTCGAAGGTCGCCACTGGCGACATCACGAAGGTAGCCGATTTTGAACTAGCCAGAGTAGCCGCAAATGGCGACATGGCGGCTTTCGAGGAGATCTACAAACGTCATCACCGACGTGTTTACTCGATCTGTCTGCGAATGCTCCAGAACGCCTCTGAGGCTGAAGATCTGACGCAGGACGTGTTTATCCAGCTCTATCGAAAGATCGGCAGTTTTCGAGGCGACTCGGCCTTTACGACTTGGCTGCACCGGATGACCGTCAATCAGGTCCTGATGCACTTTCGCAAGCGAACCGTGAAATACGAAAAGGTGACCGACGAAGGCGAAACACCAGACCAGATCGTCTCGGGAACCGTCAATCCGTTGAAGATGCAGATCGTCGATAAGATCGCTCTCGAGAACGCGATCGGGCAGTTGCCGGACGGTTACAAGAACGTTTTCGTTCTGCACGATGTCGAAGGTTTTGAGCACGAAGAGGTCGCGAGAATTCTCGGCTGCTCGGTCGGTACATCGAAATCACAGCTTCACAAAGCCCGGCTAAAATTGCAGAAACTGCTCAAAAAGAAGGCAAATCCGAGACTGATCGGACTGAACGCATAGTACATTTGAAATTATACTGATCCGGGGAGATTGCCTGAAAATGGCAGTCTCCTTTTTTCGCGTCCCTGGGATTACCAATGACAACGGCGAAGGGCCGCTTGGCGGAAAGTCGTTTGCGTATCGGATAGATTCCGCATTGAGACTATCCGATACCCCGGAGTGGAAATCATGATCGATACGAGAGTTGCTAAAGAATTTAACCGCAGATGGACGCAGAAAACGCAGATAAGAAACTGACATCTCTTTATCTGTGTTTTCCGCGTTTATCTGCGGTTAATACTGTTCGAGCTCAGAAACCGTCCGTTTAGTAAGCCTTTGCTCCGGCTTCGGCGACGGCGTGGTCTTGGTCGCCGCTGCCGCCTGAGACTCCGATGGAGCCGACTACTTTCTTGCCCTTTTTAATTGGGATGCCGCCGGCGAAGATCATG
>JANLTF010000416.1:0-4731 GCA_031362825.1 Acidobacteriota bacterium
GGAACTATAGAATGTGTTTAATAGTCCGCCGAATCGAAATCCGCTTTCGCGTCTGTGCGGCGTGTCGCGGGTGATTATGTTGATCGTACCGGCTAAAGCGTCGGTCCCGTAAAGGACTGACCCGCTGCCGCGGATGACCTCGACCGATTCGATCTGCGATGTCTCGACCAGTCCGGGCTCAATACCGGATTGTGCTGAAGTACGGCTATTATTCAGCCGTTCGCCGTCAACCAGGATCAACACTCGATTGCTCTCCAGTCCTCGAATGCGGGGGCGCACCTGAAATGCACCTTCGTTCGTTGTGGACGTTCCCGGTAGACCGCGAAAAAGGTCGCCTACAGTGTTGATGTTTTTGCGTTCGATTGACTCGCGGTCAATGACCGATAATGGTACCGCCGTGTCGATCGAAGCGATCTCGGTTCGTGCGGCCGTGACGCTAACCTCCGCGGCGACCATGGCCGGTTCAAGTGTAAATAATATGTCGGCCCGCTCACCTTCGACCAACGCGGATCTGTGTGCAAAGCCATTCGCACGGGCGATGATCTCGTATTTCGACGTTGCCAGCCCCGCAAAAGAAAAACGGCCCTCGCCGTCGGTGTTCGTCAGACGCTCCAAGCCTGTAGACTGATTTCGTAAGACGATCACAGCTCCGGCGATCGGCATCCCGGCCGCATCCTTTACCTGCCCGCTGACGGACACAGACTGAGCCGCCGCGGAGGAAACGAGCAGTATTACTGAAATAAATATTAGTAAGAGAAATGTTCTAAACATGATAAAAAACTCCGATGATTGTCATACGACCAATTAATTGGGCCGCCGTATCCACTGTAACAAGGCTCTTTGGACTGTTCCCACAAATCATCGCCGTTAGTTAGCTAATGACATTTATTAGAGCCGGTAATCGTATGCGGAAATGAGGAAATACCAAAAAGCGGATGTCCGATCACCTCCGATTGGACTATTCGCAAAGACCGTGCCTTCGCTAAATGTAGGTAAATATTAGACTTCTGAAGCGGCGAGTGTGTGAAAGTCCGCGTTCGGCCGAGCGAAAGTGCGAAATTTCTCAGTGTTGAGAGGGAAATTCTTGATAATGAACGCCATTTTTAATTAGATCGGAAAATAGGAGCGGACACGGAACATAATTGTTTGATTAGCAGAATTGGGGACTACGGTACAGTCGGTTCGGCATTGGTTCAGCTCCGAACAACTCTGACGTTTGACGGTAAGTTAATTTTGAAAACTGAAGCGTCGATCTTGGCATTCTTTTGAATGCTAGACAGAAGAACGCTCGTGATATCACCGTTGTGTTCCGTAACTTTTATTTGTCGCGGCATTCCGTCCGAGTCGATCCACGCCTCGGCGGCTTTGTAAATCGTACGCTCTTTCGGCTTCAATTCAAGCCGCATTGAATTTACGCCTCCGCTGATTTTCTCTTCGCCAATGTAAGTCACTATATAGTTTGCTTTCAGTTGCTCCTTTGACATGGACATAAAAGCGAGTGCTCCACCCGTCGCTTTATTGCCGGATGCAGTATTTAGACTGCCTCTGATCGCTTGATTTAGTCTTGGTCTGTAGAGCATATAATCATCACCGATGACGACGATCTGTTCTGACACCGGTTTGATCCAATCAATTCGAACGTAGTGTTTTGATGATGTCGAGGCCGGAAGGTAAGATACCTGGCCGGAAAATGTATCTGTCTCTTTCAGGGTCGCGTCGGTCTTAACCATCGTGACCTCCGCCTTTAACGAAGTGAGCGCTTTGTAATGTTTCGACATCCGATCGAGGATCTGCGACATCACGCCGGCTGTTTTCTTTTTTGGCATAGTCAAGATCACAAAATCGCCGAGACCCGTGTGCTTCGCAGGGTCGAATGTCTTGAAATCACCCTCATATCGCATCGTCACCACCAAGGCCTTCGCCTTTTGCCGATATTTCAGAAAATGCTCGACGGTACCGAGGCGGCTTTCGGTGTGGAATGAGCCGTTGAGGTGGACGACTAGCGCATTCTTGTTTGATTTGAGATATTTCGCGACCGAATTGGCCATCGTCGCGTCCCAGAGCGATTGCGAGGAGAGTATCTTGTCGATCCCCATCTGTGCCTCGGGGCTCGGGCCCATGAGCGCTTTGAATTTGGCGGCGTACGCGGCCGACGGCTCACCGAAGGGCAGCGGAGCCATCCATTCTTTCGCCGGTTTGGTAAGCGAATTGAGCGCGTCGCGGCCGTTTCGCGAGACCATGTTGATGTAGCGACGCGGGGCGTTGGCGGCAATCACGGCGAGACGCTTCTCTTTGGCAAGCTCGACCATCGGACGGTAGTCAGTCTTATAATTCGGCCACGGCCGCGAGCTCAACATAAAGTGATTTTCGCTGATCTGCCCGTTAAGATATTCATTTACGACTATTTGCGTATCGCGTTCGAACATCTCGAGCGACAGAGCAACGCGGCGTTTTGCTCCGTATTGCTCAACGGTACGTTTGAAGATCTCGGCCTGAATCGCATGAGCAACGGCGTCGTCGTGCTGTTCGCCGAGAAACACTACGTCCGTCTCGCCGATCGCTTTGACGATCTGTTCCATCGTCGCGGGATTGCCTTTGCCATCGAAAGCACGGAATTGCTCTTCGGAGTATGGGATCTGGCCGAACAACGATCCCGCGAGGCCGACGAACAAAGCGATCAAAATAGAGACGTTCTTTATTTGAGATTTCATATTTGAGATTTGAAATAACATTGATTTTAGATTTGAACTATCACTCGCCGCAAATGATCTGGGCGGCGAGCAACGGTAAAGTAAGTTCGTGGTGGCCGGTGATCGCGTAGCCGCGGCCGGCACCGTTGGCTGTCGGGCGTCGCACGACGTTCGTCATCGGGCGATATTGCTGAATGAAGTCGAAATTGGCGGTCGTGATATCGCTGAGTTCGTGGCCAAGATTACGGACTACGGTCACGGCCTTTAGAAAGATCTCGGGCATCGTTACGGCCGAGCCGAAATTGAGATACACGCCGCCGCCATTCATCTCGCGGACCAGTGAGCAAAACAGTTTGAAATCCGTGTGCGAGGTGGCCCCGAGTGCCGCACCGTCGCAACTGGCATGAAAATGCCCGATGTCCGCTCCGATCGTCAAATGGGCGGTGAATGGCACTTTCGCTTCATATGCAGCACACAACAACGATTTTTCGGCGTTTTGAGGCTTCAGGGACACGACTTCCCTGCCCATCGCTTCGCCAAGGCCGATGTTGTCAGCATGTCCGCGTTTTGCCGCCGCATTTAGTATCTCGCCTGTTTCGCGTGCCGCCCCAAAATCGCCTTTGCCGAGCGTTGCATCGACGTCTTCGCTGGTGAACCCAACCAGAGCGATCTCCGTATCATGCACCAGCACCGAACCGTTCGAAGCGATCGCCGAAACAAACCCGCGGCTCATCAGATCAATAATAATGGGCGAAAGCCCCGTCTTAACCACATGCCCGCCGATTCCCCATATGACAGGCTTGCCGAGATCCTTCGCCCGCCGCACACTCTCTGCAACTTCGCGAAGAGATCTTACGGCCAAAACATCGGGCAACGTGGATAAGAAGCCGCGAAGCGATGCGTCCTCACTGACAGGTGCTGCAAAATCGCCGACCGTAACCTTACTCGGCCGCGAAGCAAGCTCGTAGGTATTGATCGCACTCAGATCGATCGGTTGTATTGAGTCGTAAATAGACATCGGTCAGTGGTCGGTTGTCGGTTGTCAGTAGTCCGTAGTCCGTAGTCCGTAGTCCATAGTCAGAATATATCACTTTACAGAAGATGAGATAAAGAAGGCAGCAACCAGAGTTATGCTCCGACTGCTGCCTTCCTACTACTGACTACCGACTACCGATTCACTGAGGATCAGCGACAAAGTCGATGTCGCTGACGCTATCCGTCAACGTGATCACACGATTCGGCGTAGCAAAGATGTACCGTTTCGAGTTGATCGTAACGATGTATGTCTCACCAGCCTCGAGTCCGTCGATCGAGTAATATCCAAACGAACCCGTTCGGATGAGTTTCGGCGTTTGCAGAGTGCCGCCCTGGATCGAGATGATCGCATTGCGAACACCCGCACCATCCGCCGTCATCACACGACCGCCAAGCGAGACCTCAGCCGAGACCGGAGCGAGGAATTCGTCGCCGCCGATATCAACCTGAACCACGAAGGGATCCGCAGGATTCGGCCTTGGCTGCCCGTCGATATCCGTCGTGATCGCAACCGGCGTACCGATGTTGCGTGCAATGCTGACGACGTCCTTCAGGTGAAGGTCGATCGTGTCTCTGAACATAAGGGCACTCGTGAAGCCGCCCGTCGGATTGCTCTGCAGCGAGGCCGCGTCACGGGTCGGAGGCCCTGCCTGCCATAACGCATAGGTTACTGCAGTTCCCGTACTCGATGTTCCGTAATCAAAGAAGTTAGCCGGCGTTGCACCGGTCCCAACGTAGATATTGGTGTTCGCGACGAAGGTTCCGGTATTCGCACTCTGATCGCCCACGGCAAAGTGGTTAGCTCCGCCGCCCGTACGCTCATTGAGACAAATATTATTCACGAGCGTAAAAGCCGTAGGTGCCGCGAACGAACGCTGACATCCCCATGACGCCGTCGTGCCCGATGACGTACCGCCGATCAGCACCGAGTTGTAAAAAGCACTGAATGTATTTCCGGTGAAGCCGAAATCAACAATTCCCCTTACCTGCTGGTTGTTGGCGAACG
>JANLTF010000511.1:0-5055 GCA_031362825.1 Acidobacteriota bacterium
GGTCGATCTGGCTGAGGCGGAGTTAAAGAAGCTTTCGGAACAACGGATAACTGATAACGAAAAACTGATAACGACAGACGAACAACGAACAACGAACAACGAGCGACCAACGCTCGTCATTTTGCCCGAATCTCCGATGAATTTCATGTATGAGGACGACCGGGAGTTTCAGAAATTTATTAACGATTTTGCGCGGCGGAATAATGTCAGCGTGCTGTTCAATTCGGCTGAGCCGGACGCGACTAATGGGAAATATTTTAATTCAGCGGTAATGGTTGGGCCCGAGGGCAGAGAGGTATCGCAGTATGATAAAATCTTCCTTCTGCCGTTTGGTGAGGCGGTGCCGTCGTTTTTAGATGGGATCGTGCCGGGTTTTGTGGGCAATTTTTCGTACGGCCGCGAATACGACATCTTGCCCGTCGGCGATGCCAAAGCGGGCGTCATGATCTGTTTCGAATCGCACTTCGGAGCACTATCGCGGCGTTATGTTCAAGACGGAGCGGACGTCCTGATTGAAATGACCAACGACGGCTACCTCGGCCCGACGCCGGTCCTGAGGCAGCATCTCGCAAACGCCGTATTCCGCGCCGTCGAGACAAATCGCCCCGTTCTGCGTGTCACCAACGTCGGCATCACCGCCTACATCAACGAACGCGGCCAGGTCCTCGATCCGCTGCCTTCGTACACGACAGGCACCCGCGTGTGGTCGGTCGCCAAATCGGACGGCGGGCAGACATTTTACGTGCGATACGGCGATTGGTTTGCGTGGTTGTGTTCAGCCTTGACATTGGCTTTGATGATAATCAGTTTTGGAAAGCGTAAGACAAGTGACGCAAGTTGACTCTGCGATCTTAGCGGTCTCTGCGTTAATGAATCTTTTGAACGCAGAGACCGCAAAGAACGCAAAGAAGATAAGAAATGGAACTCACAGAACTACAAACAAAATTTGAAGCGATCAAAGATAAAGTTACCCAACTTGGGAGGTTTCTTTGACGCTCCTGCCAAAGAGAAGGAACTAGCGGAATCGGAAAAATTGATCTCGGAGCCTGGTTTTTGGGACGACCAAACGGGCGCGCAGAAGGTCGTGCAGCAGCGGTCGCGGATCGAGCGAGCCCTAAAGCAGCAAGCGGGATTTGAGACCGGGGTCTCGGATGCCGAGGTGCTGTTCGAGTTTGCGGCCGAGGACCCGGATTCGGCGATCGAATTGAACAAGCTGATCAACTCCCTCGAAAAGCAGGTCGACGCGGCTGAGATCGAGAGTTTGCTGTCGGGCGAGACCGATGTCAACAACGCGATCTGCTCGATACAGGCCGGTGCGGGCGGGACGGACGCACAGGATTTTGCACAGATGCTGCTGCGGATGTATCTGCGTTGGTGCGAAAAACGCGGGTTCAAGGCAGAGGTTTTGGACGAGCAATCAGGATCCGAGGCAGGAATTAAGTCGGCGACGTTTCGTGTCGAGGGCGAATATGCCTACGGGCTGCTATCGGCTGAGGCGGGCGTGCACCGATTGGTTCGTATTTCTCCTTTTAATTCGGGCGGGAGCCGCGAGACTTCGTTTGCTTCGCTGTTTGTAAGCCCGGAGATCGACGAAAATATCGAGGTCAATATTGAGGACAAAGATCTGCGGATCGACACATATCGTTCGTCCGGTGCGGGCGGCCAGCATGTAAATGTGACCGATTCGGCGGTGAGAATCACGCATATTCCGACCAATATTGTTGTAACATGTCAGAATCAGCGTTCGCAGCTGCAAAACAAGACGGTTGCGATGAACGTGCTGCGTTCGAAATTATACGAACTGGAATTAGAAAAACGCCGCGAGTCGGCGTCCGAGCTCGAGGCGACAAAACAGGACATCGCGTTCGGTTCGCAGATACGCAATTACGTCCTGCACCCGTACAAACTCGTAAAAGATACGCGTACAAAATTTGAACGAACGGACGTCGAGGTCGTATTGGATGGGGATATTGACGAGTTTATCAAGGATTTTTTAGTGTTTAAGAAAGGAGTGTCAGTAGCCCGCACGTAAGTAAGGGCTCAACATGCGTTAATATTCAATCTAAATGAAACGAGACTACATAGAGTTTCAGGATCGCTCCGTTGCCATAGCGTATTTGATTACGTTTCGCTCTTACGGTACATGGCTATACGGGGACGAACGCGGTTCGGTAGATCGCAGATACTACAACCGGGTGGAAACGCAAAAGATTAAGCCAAGTGAGGAATCGGTCGAACGAAAAATGCGTCTAATGAAAGACGGAACGGTTCTTCTAGAGCCAAATGAAAGAGCAATCGTCGAATCCGCTATTCGAGACGTGTGTAGATTCCGTGGATATGCACTTTATGCCGTAAATGTGCGGACAAATCATGTACATGTCGTTGTTAGTAATTCCGAAACGCCTGAGCGAATTATGAATGCTTTCAAGGCGTATGCGACGAAAGCCCTTAGAACGGCACAGCTGGTCGACGATGACTCCAAGGTCTGGAGCAGGCATGGCAGCACGCGGTATTTGTGGACGGAGGAACACATTTCAACGGCAGTCGACTATGTTGTAAATGGTCAGGGTGGCGAGTTGCCTCGTTTTGATTAGAGTTGTATGTGATGTGGGTTGAGCCCTTACTTACGTGCGGGCTACGGACACGAGGAAGCGAATGAAGATCTGCCCGACATGTAAGGAGACCTATCAGGACGACGACATTAATTTTTGTCTGGCGGACGGCACCACTTTGCTAAAGAAGCGGGGCAAGAAAGAGGCGAAGCATTCGCATTGGAATGATGTTGTCGCGGTTGTGTTGGCGGCGGTGGCGTTGTTGGTATTTTTGTGTCTGGTGACCGGAAGCCCGGATGATCGGTCGTGGCTGCCGGTTAGTTCCAGTGCGGGACCGATCAAGAATTGGATCGGCGTCGTCGGAGCGACCATAGCGGCGGTTTTGTTTAATGCGGTTGGGTGGACGGCGTATCTTATTCCGCTGCTGATAGTGCTGATCGCTTTGCGGGTTTTTCAGTCGGATACATTGGTACCGGGAATTTCGCGCATTTTCGGTTATATCTTTTTCACTGTCGCATTGTCGGGGTTGTTGTCGCTTGTTTTCGGGCCTGAGGCCGGAAGAATTGTCGGTGAAGCGGCGGCACAGGGAACGGCGTATTTTATTGGCGGCATTGGCGCAGGTATTCTCCTCGCGACCATTTTTGCGTGTGCGATATTGCTTATTACCAATTTCACGCTCGCTGGATTTTTGAGCCATTTTGACGTTGCTTGGGAAAATGTGCGAATGCGGATCGACGATTGGCGAGCAACAAGCCGCGAATCGCGTTCGGGCGACATATCGGCCGCCAAGGCACGAGCCGATAAGCGCAAACATCAGCGTGACCACATTCCGGAAACGATACCACCCACAATATCGGTTGGCGAGATCGAGGCGATGGCCGCTGCTGCGGGACGTTCGGCGCCGCTGTTTGAGCACGAAGTGATCGATTCGATACCGACGATCGACACCCGCGAAGACGACAGCTATAAAACTCAAAAGGTCCTCGATCCCGAGATCGAAGACATTCCGATCGAGGTAACGGCCGAGCCAGGCCAATTGCCGGACGAGCCGTCGTTTGAAGAAGAACTAGAGGTCGAGCCGCTCGAGACGGTCGCGGCTCAGGACTACGAAAATTACAAACTGCCCGGTTCCGATCTGCTGACCGAGGCACAGGCGCCGATCGCGCATAAGGAATCGGAACTCCGCGGTGTCGCTACACTGCTGGCGCAGAAAACGGCTGAGTTCAATGTGCCCGGCAAGGTCGTGCATATCGCTCCCGGGCCGGTGGTGACTACGTTTGAGTTTAAGCCGGACGCTGGCGTTAAGTATTCTCGCGTGACGGGCCTCGTCGATGATCTGTGTCTCGCGCTCAAGGCTCCGTCGATACGTATCGACCGCATCCCCGGCAAAGCGTTTGTCGGGATCGAGGTGCCAAATCCGAAGCGCGAGGTTATTTACCTTCGCGAAGTGATCGAATCGCCGAAGTTTAAGGATTCCGATTCGCTATTGACGCTTGGTTTGGGTAAGACGATCGACGGTGCAAAATACGTCGCTGATCTCGCCAAGATGCCGCATCTTTTGATCGCCGGTGCGACCGGAGCGGGCAAATCGGTCGGTGTCAACACGCTCGTGATGTCGATCCTTTATAAGGCAAAGCCGGACGAAGTGAAGTTCATCATGGTCGATCCGAAGCGGCTCGAACTCGGCCTCTATGCCGATATCCCGCATCTTTCGACGCCGATCATCACCGATCCGAAACGTGCCGCCGTCGCACTTCGTTGGGCCGTGGTCGAGATGGAACGCCGTTACAAAGACCTCGCCGGATACGCGGTTCGTAACATCGCGGGATACAACGAAAAGATCAAGGAATACCTCAAGGAAGGCCGTCTCGACGACAACGGCGATCCGTATCGCAAGCTGCCGTACATCGTGATCATCATCGACGAACTCGCCGACCTGATGATGGTCTCGGGCAAAGAGGTGGAAGAATCGATCACGCGGCTCGCGCAGATGGCCCGTGCGGTTGGTATTCATCTGGTCCTCGCGACGCAGCGGCCTTCGGTGGATGTTATTACGGGACTTATCAAAGCAAATTTTCCGTCGCGCATCTCGTTCCGCGTTTCGTCGAAAGTCGATTCGCGAACTATTATCGACGGCAACGGAGCCGAGGCTTTGCTTGGGCAGGGCGATATGTTGTTTTTGCCGCCGGGGAATTCTAATGTGACGCGTGTTCACGGAGCATACGTTGACGAGGCAGAGATCGGCAAGGTCGTCGAATTTATCAAGGCTCAGGGCCGACCCGAATACGACACGACGATCACGAAGACCGAAGAAGAGCTCGACGACAGCGGCGATCTGCCGGGCCGCCGTGACCCGCTGTTTATGGACGCTCTCAAATGCGTCGTCCAGGCCAAACGCGGCTCGACCTCGCTCCTCCAACGCCACCTACGCATCGGCTACGGCCGCGCCGCCGCCATCCTCGACGCCATGGTCCGCGAAGGCTACATCGGCGAAATGGACGGC
>JANLTF010000423.1:0-11824 GCA_031362825.1 Acidobacteriota bacterium
CCAGCGTTTCCGCGCAACTCTGATCATCGCACGACACCAGTTCCGGCCGAACCTCTGCGATCTGACGGGCAAACAAATTCATATTTCGCCCGGCGGCCATCGCTACGACGCGGATGTCGCCGAGATGTTCGATCACTTTTAAGGTATTGCAGCCGATCGAGCCGGTCGAGCCAAGAATGGAAACGGACTTCATAAAATAAGACTTTAGACTAGCATAGATAGGTTGTCTAAGCGTAACTTTGAACGAGGCATGATTCGGAATAACTGATAGATGATAACTAATAGCCAATAGCTGATAATCGTTTTCAGTTCTCGCTTATTAGTTCTTAGCTATTCCGAAGCTATTTCTTGGATCTGGCGGAGAATTCGAACGGGGCCTTCAGACGGTCAGTCTTGGCCTCGCCGGCGGCTTGTTTATCGGCGAGAAACAGGTTGAAATCCGCCGACCTCAAATGCTTGGCGAGCAGTACGATCTGTCCGACGTGATACGCGTAATGCGTGAGCTGCCGGTTGATCGCCTCAACGATGGTATGCGGCTCGCCGCGAATTGTCACGGTACGTGAAAAATCGTCTACGGTCAACGGCTCGATATTGTCAAAAAGCACCTGCCAGCCTGCCTCCCAAAACTGCGTCAACGACTCACGAGTATCGCCGATCAACTCAAACTCAGTATCGCGTTTACGAAAATCCTTCTCACCATCCGTCGTCAAAAAATCCGTCCAACGCGAACGCAAATTTCCCGCGATATGCTTGACCACCAAGGCGATCGAGTTCGCCTCAGCGTCGATCAAAACAAAAAACTCTTCGTCTGAGACTTGCTCGATCGCCCGCTCGGCCATTTTTTTGTAATTCCGAAACGATTGCAGTGCGTCGGCGTGGTAATTTTCGATAAAACCAGACATAGAAGAATGTGAAAAACAGCTGACAGCTGTCAGCTCGTAGCTGACAGCTCCTTTCTAATTCTATCTGTTACGTTCTTTCGAGCCGAGACGACCTGATCTCCGGATTTCAAGTTCTTGACCGTCACAGTCCCTTCGGCAAGTTCGGTCTCGCCCAAAACACAGACAAACGGCACATTGATCGAATCGGCGTATTTGAACTGTTTGCCGAGTTTCTCGGCCTCGGGATAAACCGTCACGCGAAGCCCTTGGCGGCGAAGATCGTTCGCCAGTTTCAGCGAATCCCCGACCGTTTCTTCGCTCCAGATCGTCACCATCACGTCTGCCGATCTCGACGCGGCGATCTCGGGCGGGAACATATTCTTTTCATCCATCACGACGAGAATTCGTTCGAGGCCGAGTGAGAAACCGCACGCCGGGATCTGTTCCTTGCCAAACATACCGATCAGCCCGTCATAACGCCCGCCGCCGCCAAGCGAACCGGCGAGGTCGGGTACCGTGATCTCCATGATCGCTCCGGTGTAATATGACAGCCCGCGAGCGAGGCTCGGGTCGATGAGGATCGGTGACTTGTCGGCGAATTTGAGGATCTGGCCGAGTTCTGACAAAGTTTCGTTGCTGACGATGTTGATCAGATTGGCGACGATCGTGCGGTTGATGTCCTTTTCCTGATTCAATATCTCCTGCGTTTTTGCAAAGATCTGCATCAGCATCGCCGCCGAATCTTCGGCGATGCCGCGAGCCGCAAGCTCTGCCGCGACGCCATCGGAGCCGATCTTGTCCATCTTGTCGATGGCAACGAGCGCGTCGGTGTGGAGTTCGTCGGGAACGCCGGCTGTGTCGAGGATGTCGGTCAAGACCTGACGGTGATTGAGCCTGATAGTAAAATCCGTGAACCCGAGCCGACGCAATATCTCGCTGACCGCCGACAACACCTCCGCCTCGACGACCATCGACTCAGACCCGATCGCATCAACATCACACTGATAAAACTCGCGAAACCGTCCGCGTGCCGGACGGTCCGCACGCCAAACGGGCTGGATCTGATAGCGTTTGAAGAACTTAGGAAGTTCGTTCTTGTTGTTTGCGACGACGCGAGCCAAGGGAACGGTCAGGTCATAACGCAAAGCTAAGTCCGACAGATCAGATTCTTTCAGCTCCTGTCTCCAGTCTCCTGTCTCCTGTCTCAATTTGCCGCCTCGTTTTAGAATCTTAAAAACAAGCTGATTGCCCTCTTCGCCGTATTTGCCCATCAGCGTTTCGAGATTCTCGAACGCCGGTGTCTCGAGCGGCTCAAAGCCGTAGCTCGCGTACACCTCTTTGATCACGCCGATCACATAGTCGCGTTTACGGACATCGGCCGGCAAAAAATCGCGCGTGCCCCGGGCTGGTTTCGTACTTGCCATAAGAAATTAAACAGGATGGACAGGATAAGCAGGATAAAAGATCGCCTGATCCTGTATATCCTTTTTTAATTTTACCTGAAATTCAAATTCTACGTTGTCGTGACGTATTGCTTCTTGAGTTCGACGTAGTTTCGCCAGGACGTGTCGAGATATGCGATCTCGGCGTCGGTCAGGTCGCGTTTGACGCGGGCCGGCGAACCGATCGCTAGCACTCGCGGCGGAATTATCGTACCCGGCGAAACGAGCGAACCGGCGCCGATGATCGATTGTTCGCCGATACGAGCATGATCCATTACGGTCGCGCTCATACCTATCAGGCATTGGCGTTCGACGTGGCAGCCATGCAGCGTCACGCGATGGCCGACGGTAACCTCGTCTTCGACGATGGTCGGGCCAAAATCAGAGCTGACATGGATCATCGTCATGTCCTGAATATTCGTCCTCGCACCGATGCGAATGTAGCTGACATCGCCGCGAACTACAGAGCCGTACCAGATACTCGCGTCCTCAGCGATCTCCACATCGCCAATGATCACCGCGTCCGCAGCGACAAAGACCGACTCGTGGATTTTCGGTTCAATTAAGTTAAATGGCCTTATCATCAAATTTTACAAATTCGAAAAACTGGTAACTCTGAACTGATCACTCGGAACTGGTTACTAACAGTTTTCAGTTTAGAGTTAACAGTTTACAGTTTTATCTTCCAAGCTTACGTCTCATCATCCCAAACGCCTGCTCGAGTTCGGTGACATGCATTAGCTTTGCCGCGATGACAAACGCAATGCCGCCAAGCCCGATCGGGACAAATGCCTCGGCCAGCCGAAGCGGTAGGCCGGCGACACCAAATTGGCCGACCATAAAGTGATAGCTAAAATAACAGACCAGCGAAAGCACCGCCGACGCCGCCGTGATTTTCGCGAACGAGAAGAAAATGTCGCGTCCGTTCAGACGCTTTATGCGTTTTCGTAATATAAGGGCAAGCGCGAGAAAATTTACGATCGCGACTATCGAGGTTGCCATCGCGACGCCGACGTGGCCGTAGCCGTGCGGCGTTTCCTTAGTCACGCCGTAGTGCGACAGCCATTCGCGTAGGAAATAGCTGCCGATAAAATTGACAAAGATCGAGCCGATAGCAATTAGCATCGGCGTTTTCGCATCGTTTAGTGCATAAAAGGCGGGCGACAGTATCTTGATCGCTGCGTAGCCCGTAAGGCCGATCGAATAACCGGCGAGGGCCGCGGCGGTCATCGTCGTAGCGGTCGCGTCAAATTTGCCGCGTTCGTAGATCAGCCGGATTATCGGTTCGCCGAGGATGATGAGGCCGCACGCCGATGGCAGAGTCAACAGGAAAACGAGGTTCATCGACGACGAGATCGTGTCGCGCAGGTCTTTGATCTTCCCTTCACTGGCGAGCCGCGACATTACAGGGATCGCCGCCGTTCCGACCGCAACGCCGAACACACCGATCGGCAATTGCATCAGCCGAAAACCGAAATTGAGCCAGCCCTGGGCCCCCTCAATGTTCGACACAAAATACGTATTTATCAGTACATTTACCTGCACCGCCGAAGTTCCGATGATCGCCGGGCCCATCAGGAAAGCGACCTTTTTGATACCCGGATCGATCAAACTTAATACCGGCGAAAATCGGAAACCAACCTTGAACAGCGACGGTATCTGCATAAAGAACTGCGCGCCGCCGCCGACCAGCGTCCCGATCGACATACCGATCATCGCCCACTGCGCGGCAGATTCGGGAATGGCGTTCTCATCTCCTGAATTCAGCCAGCCGCCGCCGCTCAAGTAATATGCCAGGCCCAGACCAAACGCGATCGAGACGATATTAAACACCGTCGAAGCCGACGCCGGAATACCGAAAACGCCCTTCGTATTGAGCACGCCCATCGCCACTGCCGCGAGGGCGACGAGCAGAATGAACGGAAACATGATCTGCGTCAGGGTCGTCGCAAGTGCGGCCTTTTCGGGCGAAAAGCCATCGGCAACAAGATCGACAAACTGTCGCGAAAAAATGATGCCAACGATGCAAACGACGCTCAATATCACCGCGAGCAGATTGAGCACGAGGCTCGCCAGCCGCCACGCCTCCTTTTCGCCTTTGTTGACCTGATAATCGGTAAAAACCTTGACA
Source organism: Acidobacteriota bacterium (assembly GCA_031362825.1). Classification (GTDB taxonomy): domain Bacteria; phylum Acidobacteriota; class Blastocatellia; order Pyrinomonadales; family Pyrinomonadaceae; genus OLB17. The sequence goes on from JANLTF010000423.1 coordinate 4,455, forward strand.
AACGCGACCGACAACGCACCTTCGGCAAACAGATCGCGGAGCACATTTGGTATCCGAAACGCCACAACATAGGCGTCCATCAAAAATCCCGCACCGAAATATTTCGCGAAGATGACCTCGCGCAACAGCCCCAAAACGCGCGAAAACATCACCGCTACTGAAACGATGCCTGCGGACCGCGCGACGCTTGTCTGCTTCGTCACCGGCTGTTCGGCCGGTTCAGAGATCGGCTCCGGTTCCGCCAACATCTCCGGCGTCTCGGCCGACTCATTTTGTTCGATCTCGTTTGTCGCCATTCAAGATATGGATTATCGCACGCACCATAGAATAAAAAAAGGAAGCACATTCCTTGCTCCCTTTCTGACCTAGTTAAATTCGCTGCGAAGGTTAGTACGCTTGACCACGAGCATTGACAATTCGCGTTCTCGCAAGGAGCACGTCAAGCGATGTCGGTTGGTAACCGATAGACTGGGCCCCGCCGAATTGGCTCTGGACGAGCGAGACAAAGCTATTCTGAAATGCTCTAAATCTTGGCACGCTGCCGCGTTGGTTGAATATCACGAAGAGCAGCTTGCCGTTCCGCGTATTGATCTCGCCCGACAGGGCACTGACACCGGCATCTGTATTCGGCAGCGTGCCCGTCTTGCCGACAACGCTGCCCGGTGCAAAGTCCGAATCAAAACGCCCCGCGAGCGTGCCGTTATCGATACCTGCGACAGGCATCACGTCAACAAAACTCATTTTGTATCTACCGAGGTCATTTCGCAGAGCACGCAGCAGCTTCATCATTGCGTTTGGCGTGACGCGGTTAAACCCGAGTCCGCTCGAGGTCGCGAGCGAAAATTCGTTCGGAGCGATGCCTGCGTTTTGCTGTACGACACGCGAAACAGCGTACGGCCCGCCGAGCATTTCACCTAGGCGTTCGGCGAGGAAGTTATTCGAATAGCACATCATCGCCTTAAGGATCTCGCGAAGCGGTGCCGACTCGTGCGTAAAGAGATGCGTCAGGTTGCTCGGTATCGGCTGGACGTATGTCGAACCCGAAAAATACACGCTCGGAACACCCGTAACCTGGCCGAGTTTGCCTGAATAGGAAAGATAATTGAGCCAGACACGAGTTGCTGCGGCCGAGCGTTTCGATGCGTCAAGCGTGCCAAACAATAGCTTGCCCGAATTGAGCGACGAACCGCTGTAGTTCATCGCAAAATTGTCGGTCACGATCAGGTCGCCCATGACAGTGCGAATTCCAAGACGGTTTAGTTCGTTAGCAACGGCGACGGCGTGTTCAAAACCAAAGATCGGATCTTTGCCGGATACATAAACATTGCCGTTGAGTGTGCCCGTGTTGCGGTCGATGGCACCGTCGGTGTAAACCATCGTCTGAAAGCGAAACTCGGGGCCGAATGTCTTGAGGACCGCAAAAGTCGTCGCAACCTTAACGTTCGATGCCGGGTTAAAAACGAGGCCCGAGTTTGTTTCGAGCACGATCTTGCCGTCCATCGTTTCGACGATAACGCCTGAATAACCGGGAATTTCAACCTCAGCCAGCGCCGGAAACATTGTCCGCACCAAGTTTGCCGGCGGCACATAAGCAGCCGTCGAACCGCCGGTTTTCTTGACCAGCGGAGTCGATGTCGGATACGGCGTCGGCGTCGTATTGTGGACCTTGATGTCCTGTAAAAACGGTGCCGGCTGGGCAATTCCGGCGGCGGCCGTCATCAAGACGGCGAGGCATAACCCAATGGCTTTTGTTGTGAACGATCTAAACATTGATGAATTTCGTTTCGGCAGGCTCACCTTTCGCGGCACTGAAAGCGAGGCTAGAGCTAGTATAACACAATTGCCGCGTTTCATATCAATTTTTAGTACGGTTTTGTTCATAGAACGGCGTGAACACGCTTTCGGCAAATTGGATGGATGGTATCGACCAAAAGATGCAAAGCATTATCCTAGCTTATGCTCTCCATCCGAATTAGTTATACGACAAAATCTGGGAAAAGGAAAGAGTTTTTTTCGTCGCACAGCACGTCTTCCGCCTTTTCTGCCCTATTTAATTTCCAGCTCGAACGGCATCATGGCAAGGGCGTGGCCGTTTTGCATTTGATCGAACAGCGCTGCGTAGCGGAAGAGCCTTCGCATATCGGCCGGAAGGGCCGATATGACGGCTTCCTGGGCCTGTTGTTCCTTGATCTCAGCCGAATCTTCGTCGCTGAAAAAGGTCTCGAAAAACGGTCGCGGAGCAGGGAAAACTACGCGTCTTACATCCCTTTCAGCCGGGAGTTCAGCAAGCTCTTTGGCAATATCGATCGCCTTTTCGAGGCCGCCGAATTCGTCGATCAGGCCGTTTGCTTTCGCCTGAGTTCCCGTCCAAACGCGGCCCTGGCCGAGTGAATTAGCTTCTTCGACGGTCTTGTTGCGGCCTTTGGCGACCTTTGGGATGAAGTTGTCGTAATAGACGGCGTTGGCCTGTTCTACCATTTTGGCACGTTCCTCGGGCGTCCATTTCTCGGTCTCGCGGAAGATGCCGGCGTTCTTGCCGCGCATCGTGTATTGGTTCGTAACGCCAAGCCATGTGTAGAGGCCTTTGATCACCGGTTTGCCCATGAACATTCCGATCGAGCCTGTAACTGTCGATGGTTCGGCGACGATCTTGTTAGCGTTCGCCGCGATGTAGTAGCCGCCCGAGGCCGCGACGTCGGACATCGATACGACGACCGGTTTCTTCGCCTTGGCGTTCTCAAGCGCGTACCACATCAGGTCCGAAGCCAGTGCCGAGCCGCCCGGCGAATCGACGCGAAGGACGATCGCCTTGACCGATGTGTCGCTTGCGGCATCGTTGACCGCCGATACGATCGTGTCCGATCCGACCATCTGGCCGCCGAACCCACTGTTGCTCGAACGTCCCGAATTTATTGCTCCCGAAGCGTAAATGACCGCGACCTTTTCGCCCTTATTCAGACCCAACGAATCGGACGGTATCTCGCGATATTTGCCGCCGCTGATCGTGCGGAGCTTAGTATTTTCGCCGTAACCGAGCCGCGTTTTCAGCTCGGCATCGACCTGTTCGCGATAGATCGTATCGTCTATCAGGCCCTGCGATTTTGCCTGCGCCGCCGTGTACGGGGCCGTGTCGATCATCGCTTTGACGTCTTCGACCGACTTTTTGCGCGACGTTGCGATGGCGTTTGTAAAGCGGCTGAAATACTCATCAAGCAGAGCATTTACGACCTCTTGCTGGCCCTCGGACATGTCCGTGCGTGTGTATTGGTCGGGCGCATTTTTGTATTTCGGGCCGATCTGGATGACGTCGGTCTCGACGCCGAGTTTGTCGAGCGAGCCTTTGTAAAACATCGCTTCGGCCGCAAATCCATTGACATAAAGGCTGCCCGGAGGCGGGAGAAAGATCTTTTCGGCGGCACTCGCGATGTAGTATTCGCGGTTCGTGCCGAGTTCCATGTAGGCGTAAACGGGCTTGCCCGACGTGCGCAGATCAGCGATCGCGTCACGCAGTTCGTCCGCCTTGCCCCAGCCGATGCCCGGGAAATTGATGTCCAGCAAAACGCCGCCGATTCGGCTGTCGACCTTGGCCTTGCGGATCTGCGTCATGAGGCTGGTGAACGACTGTGTCTGCCCGACGCCGAATGCCTTAGCGAGCGGCTCTTCGGGTACATAATCCGGCAGATCGCCCGATATACTCAGTACAAGTACGCTATTCTCCGGCACGCTCGGCCGCCCCATCGAATCCGCCAACAGAGCGATCGCAATGATGCCAAACATAACCACCACGATAAGGATACCGCCGAGAATGAGTAAAGTTTTTGACGTTTTTGACATTATTTTCTTGCTAGTTCGATCAGCTCAAAACCGCCGATCTTATTGATATTAACTACGCAAAGTCGCGGGTAAAAGTTTATCCAAATCCATCGCGACGCTGACATATTTTAACGGAGTGGCCGTACGAAAGCCAACGTTCTGACATCCATACCTAGTATAACTGGCTTTCGTTTCACCGCATTGCGAACCAAGTTGTACTGTCGCACCTAACATACAAAGTGGAACAGGTTAAGTGCTTTACGGTCAATGCTTTGCAGCGAAAAAATGTTTCATTAAGTATTTGTCTCTAGGCTTAATTGGGACAAGGCGACGTTCCACTTCGTGCCTAATAATCGCCAAAATGGAACGGCTTAAGTGTTCTGGATACAAGATTTACAGTGAAAAAGCGTTCCACTTGTGTATTTTGTCTCTCCCATTAAGTGGAACGCCCTCTGCCCAGACACACTTCACCCGTCGAAGAAAAAATACAACGAGGCGTCTTCGCCATTCCCAAAAATAACTTTCAAAGACCTCGATGCCCGATCAAGCATAACTGAAAGATCATCGCATAGATGCAACGAAAAAGGCAAGAGATTTTATGACGATACTCGAGTAAATGCGGAGAGACCTCTTTTGGTGTCTTTCGTGTCGATGCGTTATATTGAGGGCTTATGGCTAAGAAGGGTTCGATACTCGTCTGCGATGATGAGGAGATAATGCGGGATGTGCTTGAGACAATACTCTCGGGTGCGGGATACAAGGTTGACCTCGCAAAGACAGGGGAAGAAGCAATAGATGTCTATTCGCAAAAGTCCTTTGATCTTGTCCTGATGGATGTGTCGATGCCCGGAATTGGCGGCCTGACAGCGCTGGAGGAATTGATCAAGATCGATTCTGAAGCGATGGTTCTGATGGTAACGGCGTATGCGACTTTTGATACGGCGATTTCAGCCTGGGAAAAAGGTGCGGCCGGTGTGATCCGAAAGCCGTTTCAGAATGACCAGATTCTTGCATTTGTTGCTCGCGGGATCCGGAACCGGAAAAAAGAAGAAGAACGCCGAACGCTCAGGCAGGCAATGGCGAAGTCGGTAAAGCGTGAAGGTTTTATCGGGCGTTCGGACGTCATGGAAGACGTTTTTCGTCTGGTTGAGCGCGTTGCTCCGGCACGTTCGACGGTTCTCATAACAGGCGAGAGCGGAACTGGCAAAGAGCTTGTCGCAAAAGCGATCCATGAGGCGAGCCCGCGAACTGATAATCCGTTCGTCGTGGTAAATTGCTCGAATATTCCGTCGGAACTGCTTGAATCTGAGCTTTTCGGACATACAAAAGGTGCCTTCACCGGAGCCGTTGCCTCAAAAAAAGGTTTGTTCGAAGTCGCTGATACCGGCTCTATCTTTCTCGATGAGATCGGCGATCTGCGGCCGGAACTACAGGTTCGATTGCTGCGCGTTATACAGGAACGGGAGTTTACGCCGCTAGGCGACACGACGCCGGCGAAGGTCGATGTTCGGATCATTGCAGCGACAAATGTCGATCTTAAAGAAGCCGTTCGCAGCGGACAGTTTCGCGAAGATCTTTACTATCGGCTTTCGGTCGTGCCGATCGAATTGCCATCGCTGCGTGACCGACGCGAAGATGTCATGCCTCTGACACAGCATTTTATTAGGAAATATAACGAGGAAAACGGACGCGAGATCTCAGAGAATGTCTCGCCTGAGGTGCTCTCGCTACTGGAGAATTACAATTATCCGGGCAACGTCCGCGAACTGGAAAACATAGTCGAGCGGGCCGTTGTGATCGCCCAAACCGATGAGATCACGGTCGAATGCCTGAGGCCGGAAGTGCGAGATCCGAAACTGGCTTTCAATATGATAAAGGGTAGCGAAGGTTCGTCAAGCGACCTCGACATAGCCCGCGGCGTGAACTTTTACGACGAGGTCAAAAAGTTTGAGATCGATCTCATCCGCCGTGCCCTTGACCAAACCGGCGGCCACCAATCGCGGGCCGCCCGCCTTCTCGGGCTCAACGCGACAACGCTGAATTCGAAGATAAAAACACACAATATCCCGACTCGAAGTTGAGGCCGGTTGAGAATGCGGCGACTCAATTTCAACGGGTCATTATTTCTGACCAAACCGCGCAAATATTCAAAAATTTGAACAATTCTACGAACTCGCGCATCTCTCGTTGAGCATGCTCGGACTCTGAACGGCTATTTGGAACACTGTTGATGGTTTTTTCCAATCGTTCCCTAATTTTCTTACTCGATCAAAGCTGTTTCGCCCGCACCTCGTAAGTTATTGATTTGTAAGGAGAAATGCGGCTGACCGAGTATTTTGACCGGTTTGCTGCCGCGTGCAATAGGTTCTGTTTCTGACTTTCGCGGTGAATTGATTGCCTGGACTCCTTATGATGGTGCGGTGTTTTGGAGCCGCTCGATAATCGGGAATGAAACTTGCATTCGAGTATTGCTGAATATTATCATTCATGTAAACAAACAGTTAAATTTTCTTGCAGGCGTTGCCTGATTGCTCTTATAGAGGTTCTATTTTGTTAATTAAAAGCTCAGGAGGAAATGTATGAAAAAGCTAGTAGTAAGCTTTGTATTCTTGTTTCTGGCCACAATAGGCTCGATCTCGGTACAAGGTCAAACGGCGGGCTCGATCTCAGGAACCGTTACTGACGCGCAAGGGGCAGTTGTCCCCGGTGCGACGGTAACGATCAAGGGTGAGGCCGGTCAGCAGTACAATACGACCACGAATTCGGACGGTACCTATACTGTGCCGGGTGTTCAGGCCGGTACATTTATGTACACGGTGACGATCACTGCCCCGAACTTTAAGACCGCGGTCGTCAGAAACGTGAAGGTCGATACGGCGACGCCGTCGACCGTAAACGCGAAGCTCGAGGCCGGAAAGATCGAAGAAACGGTCGTCGTTACGTCGGGTGGTGAGGTCCTACAGACCGAAACTGCGACCGTCGGTACGACCATTTCGGGCCGGCAGATACTCGAAACACCGATCCAGTCGCGTGACGCGTTGGATCTGGTAACCCTGCTTCCGGGCACCTCGACAACGGGTGTCGTTCGCACGTCATCGATCAATGGATTGCCCAAGAGTGCACTTACCATTCAGATCGATGGTGTTGATGTTCAGGATAATTATCTTAAATCATCTGACGGATTCTTTACATTTATTCGCCCTCGTATAGATGCTATCGATGAGGTGACCGTATCGACCGCTTCGCCCGGTTCGGAAAGCAGCGGCGACGGCGCAGTTGCTATCCGGTTCCAGACCCGACGCGGAACTGATGAGTATCGCGGCAGTGTGTTTTGGCAGCACCGCGATGAAGGACTGAACGCGGCCAATTTCCAGAATAATTACCTTGCACAGGCAAAGAGCAAGCTCCGTTTGAATCAGTTCGGCGGCAGCTTTGGCGGCCCGATCCCGTTCCTAAACTTTGGAAGCGGAGTTCCTTGGTTATCCAAGGGCAAAGGCAAACGCTATTTCTTTGTAAACTACGAACGATTTCATCTGAACGAAAATTCACCGGCGCGT
>JANLTF010000518.1:0-2729 GCA_031362825.1 Acidobacteriota bacterium
TGGCAAACGGGTACTTGACTGGGCGAAACGCTTCCCGGCAGACAAACGAGTTCCCGAGGCCTTGTATATCGTTCAGGCGGCAAACGGCTGGACCAAATACGGCTGCGGCAGCAATGAAGATCTGCAAACCGAGATCACCGCGTTAATGAAAAAGAGCTTCCCGTCCAGCGAATGGACGCGAAAGCTCGAATCTGACGAGAAGGAAAAACAGTAGGCCGTCCTATTGGGTCTTTTTCTTTTCTTCGTCGGCCTTGAATTTGACCAGTTCTTTTTTGAATTCAGTGCAATTCTTCGCGAGTTCCGTCTTGTCGTTTTTGTTCTTCTCAACGCTGTCCTTGATCGATTGCTTGATCTTGTTCAGAACAAACGCCTTACCGGCCTTTGCGATATAGCCGTCGTCGGGATTGTTCATCTCGGCTGTGAGCATGTCCATCACTTCGTCACATTCCGGAACGCCGATCTTTTCTTCACCGACAACGGTATCGATGCCTTTGTCGGTTAGCGATTTGTTGCTGTTCGACGTCGTACCCTTGTCCGAAAAAGGGTTCATGCCGCAGCCGAGCACCGCCGCAAAAAGAAGCGTGCAAACCAGTGTGATCGCAAATTTATTTTTCATAGTCGTTGTCCATATTCAGTAACGCTGGTTTGACGCCTTATGTTCAAACCTTTTGCAGATTAGCATATTTTTCAATCAGTTTCTTTTGCCCAAAACCGGGAAAACTCACCGTCAGCTTCGTATTATCGCCCGACCCTTCCCGCCTCAGCACCAGCCCACGGCCATATTTTGCATGCATCACATGCGACCCCGGAATCAGGCCGCTTTTATTCTCCGAGATGCTGCTCGCCGCCGCGATTCTTTCGGGTTTACGAGATGGAATCTCCGGTGTCTGAGATCTCAGATTGGAAATCTCAGATATCGTCTTATTGTAAAGAGGCACGTTGTCGGAAGTTCCTACATCGGCCGGTTTCACGATCCCTTGCTCCTCGTCTCCCTTTCTCCCTTTCTCCTCTTCTCCCCTTTTTCCTGAGGGCGTGATGTCTTTTTTCTTAAAAAACTCCGCGATCGCCTCGGCGTTGTTGTACGTCTTCCCGGTGTATAGGTTCTTGGGCTTAACAGGCGGGCTCTCGCCTCGCAGGGCACTCTGAGTTGCCTTTGCCGCCATTGTGGTCGTGCTGCGGGCGTATGAGAGCCACGACGTACCAGGCGAGAGGTCGTCGATCAGTTCGAGCGGCATTTCGTTTAGGAACTGCGACGGCTCAGCAGCGATCTCTTCTCCATAGGTCCGCCGCCGCATCGAATGTGTGACGTACAAAATATTCTCCGCCCGAGTGATCGCCACATATGCCAGCCGCCGTTCTTCCTCAAGTTCTTTCGGATCATTAAGCGAACGAGAATGAGGAAAAATGCCGTCTTCGAGCCCGACAAGGAAGACAACCGGGAACTCAAGTCCCTTCGCCATGTGAACCGTCATCAGCGTCACCGGAGCCTTGCCGTCGTATTTGTCCGTATCCGAGATCAAAGCCGCGTGGTCAATAAAATCGCGGAGCCCGTTCTCTTCCTGCCGGTCGTAATCAACAGCGGCGTTCACAAGTTCCTCAAGATTCTCAAGCCGTGCCTCAGATTCGTCCGAATTTTCGATCCGCAGCGAATTTCCGTAGCCGGAATCTTCGATCGCCGAGACGACGACTTCTGAGACAGGTTTATCCGAATCAGCCGATTCCTCGACCTTCCGGATCAGATTCTCGATCACTTTGCGAAAGGCCCGCATTGCTTCTTTCGCCCTCGGCGTCAGACTAGCAGGCGTCGGAAAATCAGGATCGGTGATCGATGCGATCGTCATCCAAAGCGACGAACCAACAGCTTTCGCTTGTCGTTGCAGTTCGTCCAGACTCGTCTTACCAAGCCCGCGTGTCGGCGTGTTTATTACGCGAAGCAATGCGATGTCATCGAAGGGATTCATCGCCAGTTTGAGATAAGCAATAATGTCCTTTACCTCAGCTCGTTCGTAGAACGAAAAACCGCCGACAATGTTGTATTCGATCCGCATTCGACGCAGCGATTCCTCGAACAGCCGCGACTGTGCATTCGTGCGATATAGAACCGCTATTCGCGAATCGCCCCGCCGGCGTTGATGCTCGTCGATCTTTGACGCAACAAACCTCGCCTCGCTGTCGCCGTCGTACGCCTGATAGTAAAAGATGCGTTCGCCGCCGGGATTTGCGGTCCAAAGCTTCTTTTTCTTTTGATTGATGTTCTTATCAATGATCGCGTGCGCGACATCGAGGATCGTTTGCGTGGAGCGATAATTCTGCTCGAGCAAGATCGCTTTTGCGGTCGGAAAATGCTCTTCGAACCCTAGAATGTTACGAATATCGGCCTGCCGAAAACCATAAATACTCTGGGCATCATCGCCAACAACGCAGATATTCTGCTGCTTCTCCGTTAAAAAGCTGATCAACGCAAACTGCAGAGCGTTAGTATCCTGATATTCGTCAACCAGAATGTATTTGTACCTTTCGTTATATTTCTCCCGGGTTTCAGGCGATTTTCTGAGCAGTTTGACCGTCTTGATCAGCAGATCGTCAAAATCAAGGGCGTTCGCGGTATTGAGACGATCGTCGTACATCTTAAAGACCTTTGCCATCGCCGCACGTTTCTCATCCCCGTACTCGATCTTCGACGCAAACATCTCCGCGTCCTCGCCGCGATTCTTGCCCAGGCTGATCGC
>JANLTF010000553.1:0-4745 GCA_031362825.1 Acidobacteriota bacterium
TAGTAGTTACTGAAAAATACTACTGATAGCGGTTTTAGTTTGTTTCATTATTGCATAAGATTGTCTTTAATTATGAAAATGAAAACATCGCTGCTTTGTCTCACTATGTTAATGTTTCTGGCCTCTACGGCGTCGTGTTCGATCTCGGGTTCAATCTTCGATAAGAACGGGAACACCCCTGTAAATAACGCCCCGAGCGGCCCGCCTCAGGCCGGCAGTGCCGAAACGAAAGCTACTCCGCCCGAGATGCTCGTAGCCGAGCTTTACAAACAGCACGACGCTAAGAAGAGCCCGTTCTTTCAGACAAAAGATCGAGCTTTGGTTGATAAATATTTCACGAAATCGCTAGCTGATCTGATCTGGACAGACGCGCAAACGCAGAAAGCAACCGGCGAGCTCGGAGCCATCGATGCAGATCCGCTATACAATTCGCAAGATCCACAGATCAAGAATTTCGCGGTTGGAAAAGGTGATATCAAAGGTGAGACGGCGACCGTGATCGCGACTTTCACGAACGACGGAGCAAAATACTCGATCGAATTTTCGATGAAACTGGTCGCAGCAGTATGGAAGATCGACAACATCCTCTACGGCAAAGACGCCGGAAGCCTCATGCAATGGCTCAAGGACACATACAACGCCACGCCTCCGGCAAAATCCAACGTAAGCGGCGAATTCGAAGGCAAATACACCGTCGGCGAAACCACCTGCACAGTAAAACCCGTCAAAATGGCTTTCGAAGTCCGCTGGGCGAAAGGCAGCGGCGTCGAGATGTTTTTCGCTGAGGGCGACAACACGTTCATGTCAAATCCGGATAAGGGTGAACCAAATAATTTTGTTTTTGATGACGAAAATTACAATACCGGCACGTTCTATCGAGCGGATGGGAAGTCGTTTTCGGTGAAACGGGCGAGATAGCCTCTTTGTTTATCAAGTTTTGAACTGCGAATCAATAGCGGTTCGCATTTTTTATTCCCACTCGATCGTGCTCGGTGGTTTGGATGAGATATCGTAGACGACACGGTTGACGCCTCGCACCTCGGACGTTATTCGAGACGAGACGGCGGCGAGGAAATCGTGGGGAAGGCGTGCCCAGTCGGCGGTCATACCGTCGGTTGATGTGACTGCTCGCAGAGCTACGGTCTTTTCGTACGTGCGGAAATCGCCCATGACGCCGACGGACTGGATCGGGAGCAGAACGGCAAAAGCCTGCCAGACATCGGCGTAGATACCGAAATTATGCAGTTCCTCGATAAATATTTTGTCCGCCTTTTGCAGCAGTTCGACCTTTTCGGGCGTGATGTCGCCGAGAATCCGGACACCGAGGCCGGGGCCGGGGAACGGATGGCGCTCGAGTATCATTTCGGGGATACCGAGGTCTCGGCCGATCAATCTGACCTCATCTTTGAATAATTCTCTCAATGGTTCGATGAGCTTGAGATTCATCTTCTCAGGCAGGCCGCCGACGTTGTGGTGCGATTTGATGGTGACGGACGAGCCTCGCAAGCTTACCGATTCGATCACGTCGGGATAGAGCGTTCCCTGAACGAGCCATGTTACATCGCCGATCTTGTCAGCTTCGGATTGAAAGACGTCGATAAATTTGCTTCCGATCGCTTTTCGTTTTAGTTCGGGATCGATGACGCCTTTGAGAACCGCGTAAAAATCTTCGCTCGCATCGACGCCGATGACGTTCAGCTGAAGATGATCTTTGTATAGCTTGAGCGTGTCTTCGAATTCGTTCGCGCGAAGCAGGCCGTTATTGACAAAGATGCACGTCTGTCGTTCGCCGACCGCCTCATGAACCAAGACCGCCGCCACCGTCGAATCGACGCCGCCGGACAGGCCGCAGACGACGTTGCCGGTCGGCCCGACGATCTGCCTTATCTTCTCGACTTCTTCTTTAATAAACTGTGCCGGCGTCCAATCGCCTTTGCAACCGCAGATGTTGAAGAGATAGTTTCGAAGTATCTCTTTGCCGAGCGGCGTGTGGGAGACCTCAGGGTGAAACTGAACGCAGTAGATGCCACGTTCCGCGTTCTCGATAGCGGTCGGAACGTCATCGCTGGTCGCGACGGGCTGGAATCCATCTGGTAGACGCGTCATATGATCGCCATGGCTCATCCATACGTCGAGTTCGAACGGCAATTCGTTAAAAAGCTCGGTCTTTCCGCTGAGCACTTTTATCTTCGCATGGCCGTATTCGCGGCGGTTGGCCGGTTCGATCGTCCCGCCGAGATCGAGTGCGACTAGCTGCATTCCGTAGCAAATGCCGAGTATCGGAACATCGATCCGGTCGAAAAAATCCGCCGCTACACGCGGAGCGTCCTCGTCCGTCACGCTCGAAGGCCCGCCCGACAATATCACGCCCATGGGTCGCTTCGCGGCAATAGCATCCGCCGACAAATGAAACGGATGTATCTCGCAATAAACGCCCTGCTCCCGCACACGCCGTGCGATAAGTTGCGTATATTGCGAGCCAAAATCGAGAATTATTATGGTTTCGTGATGCAAAATTAGCGGTCTCCCGTCGAGCCTTCTGACTTTAGCGAAAGGCTAATTATACGTCCGCGGCCTTAAACAACAAAGCGATGTAGCTGTGAGGAGTCACATAGTTATAGCTTTGTAATGAAAAACCTCAAAGTATCAAAGATATGCTGAGCCACCTTTGAATTCGAGCTGTGGGTCGCTTATGTTAAAGAAATTGGCCCTGCCATGATCAGGAACTAAAACCATGACCGCGAAGATCAGCCTTTTCTTTCTTAAACCGAACGAATACTTTCCGGAAGGCACACTGTTTGAGCTGGGCGACGGTGAGAGTATTTGTTTGCCGGACGGTGGTGATGGTGAGGCGGTTTTTATTGATCGCGGGCTTTTGTTGCCGTGTCCTGAGTTTGCTGAGAATGTGCCGCCGGGGCAATGCCCGGTTTCCGTGACGTCGATCTCGGAAGGCGATCTCGGCGAGTCGATCGTCGAGGTGACGCTGCATTATCAGGTGATCGAGGTGCCGGTCGCGGCTGGGATCAATGAGATCTTGTCCGCGACGACGAACGACCGCTTGCACGGTTGGCGGGCTGACCGGTACGAATCTTCGGCCGTCGAGGGCAAATACCGCTTGCACATCGGGCATCTGCGGCCCGGTTTTTACGAAGCGGTATTCGAACTGTCGGACCGCGAACCGCTCCGTATGACGTTCATCAAGTTCTTTCCAAAACAATTCACCGACCGTTATGCCGAGATCGCCCAGACTTACCAAATTCGATCCGGCGGTTCCGATATTCGCGAAGTCCCGACCCCTGCGATCGCGATAAAACCGCACCATCGCGGCGATGCGTTCTCCGACGAATTGCTCAATTACGCCCTAAAACTCACGACCGAATGGGGCGAAAATTATGGAAAGCCGATCAACGAACGCATCTTGCGTTTGTTTCCCGAGCTTTCCGACGACGAGACCGCTGCGCTCTCTAAGCTCGCGCGCGAGGCCGAATATTACATTTACGACCTCGCTGCTCAGGAACTCGATGGGAAGATCCGCGAAGATCAGATCGTTTCGCTCGCACGTGCGAAATTCACGTGGCTCGACCGTGAGAACTCCGCACGGCTGGCGAACATCGGTATGTATTACGCGAGACGGTAGCATTCACGAAATAGGTTTTTTTGACGCGGATTAAGTGGATAAAGACGGATTTCTTAAATAAAATTCGTAATATCCGCTTGATCTGCGCAATCCGCGTTCAAAATTGCTTCGGTCCTTTTATTGCTCTCGATTTTTCAGCCAGCTCATTCACATCTTGCCGGGTCATTTCGCAAAACTGGCGTTCGATTGTAAGATAGAGGTTTTGACCGAACGACGGTACACGCTCTTATGTTACAAGCTGGAATTGTTGGCCTGCCCAACGTTGGAAAATCTACTCTGTTTAATGCCCTGACCGCACAGGAATCGGCACTCGCTGCAAATTATCCGTTTGCGACGATCGAGCCGAATGTCGGCGTGGTTGCTGTGCCGGACGAGCGCTTAGCGGTGCTTGAAAAGCTCAATAACGCACAAAAGGTCGTGCCCGCGACGGTCGAATTTTTGGATATTGCGGGCCTTGTTCGCGGTGCTTCGAAGGGCGAAGGTCTGGGAAATCAGTTTCTCGCTAACATCCGCGAAACGCACGCCGTTATTCAGGTCGTGCGATGTTTTGACGACGACAACATCATCCACGTCGAAGGCTCGGTCAACCCGATCCGCGATATCGAAACGATCCAGATCGAACTCGCCCTCGCCGATCTGGCCTCAGCCGAAAAACGCAAAGACAAGGCCGAACGCGGAGCGAAATCAGGTACAGATAAAGAGGCAAAACGCGACGTCGAGATACTCAACAAGATCCTACCGGTCCTCGAAGAAGGCCGTCCCGCACGTGCCGTCGACCTGACCGAAGAAGAAAAGGCGATCGTCAAAAGCTGGTTTTTCATCTCAACCAAACCAACCATTTACGCTGCCAACGTTGACGAAGAAACGCTTGCCGATCCGTCATCGAACGCTCACGTTCAGGCCGTAATGAAACACGCCGCCGCTGAAAATGCCGACGTCGTCGTCATCTGTGCCAAACTCGAAGCAGAACTCGTCGCTCTCGACCCCGCCCTCCTGGTAGCCGTCATAGGCGTTCTTCAGGCCCATGGTCCCGCCGATCGCGTCGGCCGCCGCACCAATGCCCGGGATCGCGCCGATGGTGTGGCCGCCCGCCTCCATGAGCGGCCCC
>JANLTF010000010.1:0-11549 GCA_031362825.1 Acidobacteriota bacterium
GGAACGGTATGTCACCGCGGGAGCGGTCCGAATTGAATTTTTCCTAACTTTTGCGTTCGCTTGTCTGTTCAATTCAGTCCTTATCGAGACCGATTAATAACGCCTAACGCTACTAACGGATACCAGTGGAATCTAATACCACTGCAATACAGCTTTGGCGGCTGACCCAAAGTTCCCGATAACATATTTCTTTATAACGCCAGAAACAACTAATTACCGAAATATTCCAAAAATCGATCGCCCGTTCCGCCATCATATTTGCACTTGAGTAGGCAATGATGTGTCGGGTATCACATTCCACAGAAAAAGGTTCGGGTCACCGACACTTCTCCTAATTGCTAAGCACGGATTCCGGGCGACGTTGGGGCAGCGAACGATTCCGGACGTCCGACGCGCGGCAAGCTTTAGGGTTTGGGGCACGTCGAACTTTCTTTTTGAATACGCGTATGATATCACCATTTTTCACAATGTCAATACTTTTTTTCGCGCAGAAAAAACGGCTCTCGCATTTACGAAAGCCGTGGCCTGATCAGAATGGAAATCGATCTATTTAGTAATGCCGACCTGCGTCAACGCATACGCATAGCCGAACGCGACCTCTTTCAGCCGGTCGTAGCGGCCGGACGAGCCGCCGTGGCCGGCGCCCATGTTTGTTTTTAGGAGGATGGTGTTTTTATCGGTCTTCATCTCGCGGAGTTTGGCTGCCCATTTGGCGCCTTCCCAATACGGGACCTGGCTGTCGTTTAGCGAGACCTCGATCAGCATGTTCGGATACGCCTGTTTTTTGACATTGTCGTAGGGCGAATATGTGACCATGTAGTCCCACGCTTTCTTTTCGTTCGGGTTGCCCCACTCGATCCATTCGCCGGTGGTGAGCGGCAGGCTGTCGTCGAGCATCGTGTTCATCACGTCAACAAAAGGCACCTGTGCGATCGCGGCTTTGAATGTCTCGGGCGATTGATTTACAACCACGCCCATCAGCAAACCGCCGGCCGAGCCGCCCTGAATGACGAGGCGATCGGAAGACGTGTATTTGTTCGAAACAAGCCATTTTGCCGAGTCAATAAAATCGTGGAACGTGTTCATCTTCTTGAACATACGCCCGTCCTGACGCCATTTCTCGCCAAGCTCACTGCCGCCGCGAATATGTGCGATGGCATAGATCATGCCGCGGTCTACCAGCGAAAGTCGAGCGGTCGAGAAATTCGGCGTCTGTGAGAAACCGTACGAACCGTACGCATAAAGCAGCATCGGCGACCTGCCGTCTAGTTTCGTTCCCTTTTTCATTATGATCGAGACCGGAACCTTAACGCCGTCACGCGCCGGAATCCAGACTCGCGTCGTTTCGTAATCGGCTTTGTTATGGCCGCTCGGTATTTCTTGCTGTTTGACCAGATCGCTTTGGCGCGATTTAAGGTTGAATTCGTAGGTCGAATTCGGCGTGATCATCGACGAATAAGTGTAGCGGACATACGGCGTGTCATATTCCGGATTGCCCGAAAGTCCCATCGTATAGACGCTTTCATCGGTCGGAATGCGCATATTCGCCCGCTTCGTCTTGCGGTCCATTACCTGAATGTATTCGAGGCCGTTCTCAAGCTCAGAGATTACAGCGTAGTCTTTGAAGAAACTGATGCCTTCGATCTTGATCGCCGGATTGTGCGGAATAAAATCCTTCCAGTTCCCTTCCGATGGATCGTTGGCCGGGGCACGAACGACCTTCGAATTCTCGGCATCTTTGTTCGTAACAATATAGAATTCGCCCATGTCGAACGTGGCCGAATATTCGTGGTCCGCACGCCGCGGGCTGATGATCTTCCAATCGCCAAGCGGCGTCTCAGACGGCAGATAGCGGAACTCGGTCATCGTCGCGGCACCCGACGAGATAAACATCATCTTTTTGTCACGCGAGCGGCCGATGCCGGAATTGAAGAGCACATCTTTCTCCTCAAAGATGAGTGTGTCCGCGCCCGTACCACCGACCGTGTGACGATAGATCTTGTCGCTGCGTTTCGAAACGTCGTCTTCCTGTCCGTAAAAGAAGTACTTGCCGTCAGCCGACCATTCGGTCGATGTCACGCGCTCGATCTTCGCCGGGAGCAACTTTCCGGTCCTTAGGTCCTTGAACTGCAGTGTGTATTGACGATAACCGGTCGTGTCAGTCGCGTAGGCCAGCATATTGCCGTCATCACTGACCTCAAACGCCCCGACCGAATAGAACTTAAAGCCCTTTGCCATTTCGTTGACGTCGAGCAGTGTCTCAGGATTTGCACCGTCGCGGGTCTTGCTTCGGAGGAATGTGGCGTACTGTTTGCCTTCCTCGGTCTTGTTGAAATACCACCATTCACCGATCTTGGTCGGCACGCTAAGATCGGTCTGCTTGATGCGGCCCAGCATTTCCTTATATAAGGTATCCGCAAGCGGCTGATGCTTGCCCATGAATGACTCAGTGTATTTGTTCTCAGCCGTTAAATATTCGATGACCGCCGGATCCTTTTCCTTATTACGGTCACGCATCCACGCGTAGTTATCCGTGATCTCATAACCATGGATCTTTAATACTTTCGGTACTTTCTTAGCAATAGGTGGTTTCATATCTTGCGCAACAATAGTGATGTTGCCGATAACTATAACGATAAACAAAGACGCGACGCACAACAATCCTTTGATCATTCTATACTCCTTAAAATAAGAAAAATAAGACGAATTTTCTGTCTCTTATTACGTCCAATGTTACGTGTTTGTTTCGGAATGTACAAAAGGATACTAATTCGACTTGGGGCCTTGGACTTGGGGCTTCGAGGAAATAGGCGTACACTCAGTCCAATGCCTAAATACGATGTCTACGTAGTCTGCGATCAATGCAGCCAGCCCCACGCGGTCAATGTAAAGCTCGAACTCGACGAAGGCGGCCTCGACCGCACGCCCGTCGCCGACGCATTCGATGGCAAACCGCTGCCGTCCGTGATCAAGTTCATGCAAACCAACAAATACCGCTGCCCGCACACCAAACAACTATTCTCCGCCGCCGATATAGGCGACGCGATATTGTTCGAAAGTGGGATTTAGCCACGAATTATACGAAAAGACACGAATAAGAACCCTGCCTATTCGTGTCTTTTTTCGTGTCTATTCGTGGCTAAAAACTCCTATCTTTCCCCGATCGCGACGTACTTCATATCTCTCGCACCGATGTACTCGGCTCTGGGGCGGATTAGTTTGTTGTTGTGGTATTGCTCGAGGATGTGGCCGGTCCAGCCGGAGATCCTTGACACCGCAAAGATCGGGGTGTACATATCGAGGGCGATGCCCATCATGTAATAGGTCGAGGCCGAGTAAAAATCGACGTTCGGGTGCATTCCCTTTTTCTCTAACATCAGGCCCTCGATCCGCTGCGACATATCGAACCATTTCGATTCGCCGGTCTTCTCTGCCATGTGCTTGGAATATTTTCGCAGCCAGGTCGCACGCGGGTCTTCGGTTTTATAAACCGCATGGCCGATGCCCATGATCTTGCGTTTTTCTTCGAGTGCCTTGTCGAGCCATGCGTCAACAGCCTCAACGCTTCCGATCTCAAGCAGTGTCTTCATAACTGCCGTATTCGCACCACCATGAAGCGGCCCTGCAAGTGCCGCAATTCCCGCAGTTACGCAGCCGTACATATCGGCGAGCGTTCCGGCGACGACGCGGGTCGTGAAGGTCGAAGCGTTCAGCTCGTGGTCGGCATGCAGAATCAGGCAGACATCGAACATGCGTTCTTCGTCGGCATCAGCCCGCTCGCCGCGGAGCATATAGAGAAAATTCTGAGCGATGCTGAGTGAATCGTCAGGAGCAACCACGTCTTTTCCGTTGCGGATCCGATCCCAGGCGGCGGCAAGGGTGCCGATCTGGCCTGTGATCTTGGTGGCAGCCTTGGTGGCATTTTCGCGGTCGGTGCCGTGGCCGTCCTTATCAAAAAAGTCGAGTGTCGAAACTGCGGTCCTGAGCACGTCCATCGGATCCGAGTCTTTCGGGAACTGCTTCATCAACTCGATCACCTGTGCCGGCACACCAAAGTTCGAGCGTAATTCAGCCGTATGAGCTTCGAGTTCGCTCTGGTTCGGCAATTTGCCATGCCATAGAAGATATACGACCTCTTCAAATGTCGAATGCTCGGCCAGATCGTGGATATCGTAGCCCTGATAGATCAAAATTCCAAGCTCGCCATTGACGTCGCCGATCGCACTTTGCGCGGCGACCACGCCTCTCAATCCTGCTGCAGCTGCTGTCGTTTCTGTTCCTGTACTCATTTTTATTCCTTAAAAAATTGATATGAATTCCAAATTTACATCTTATCGAAGCGCGATTTCAGACACAAGTGACGGCACGGAAATTGGATAAACCAATACGATTTTCATTGGTTTTTGGTTTTTGGTTTTGAACTTGGGACTTGGGACTTTGGACTTTGGACTTGCGACTTTAAAAAAGCATTACCCGCGAGAGGCGGCCGGTTCCCAAAGGAGAACCAAACAGAACCGCACCGCATCTCGCGGGTAAAAGTTGCTAGAAAGAATAAGATGACTCTAACCGTGCAATGGTTCGCTGGACGCAAAAAAACTACGTAGTCATCCCAGCAACTATCAAACTACCTGATCTGGCTTTCGTAACTCGTCTTGATCCGCAATTGCTGATTGCGGTTGAGGCTGACGTGCTTGCCGCGTTGGATAACGACTGCTCCGACGCCAAATGCCGCTCCGATACCCGCTCCGACTGCCGCTCCGACAGGCCCGCCGGCGACTGCTCCGACAACTAGTCCGGTTCCTGTCGCCGCACCGATCTTGATGCCGTCAGCTTTGAACGAACTCTTGCCGATCGCCGTGCCTTCGGCATCTACACGCTTAACATTGTCGCCTTTGACGGGCATGACTTCAGTCATGATCGCACTAAAATTTGACCAGCGATTGTCCGTGAGAACGATGCGGTCGAACGAGAGCGAAAGCTCGCTGCGGCGTTTGAGGCGGCCGGGCTTGGTCACTTTGCTTATTCGGCCTTCGACCGTCGCACCGGCGATCTCGGCTGGCGAGACGATCTTTGCGGTGAATTTGTCGCCCTCGCGGCTGCGTTCGGTGCTGATATCGTTCTGCATTTCGAGCATCAGCTCGGTGTCACGCGGAATGATGATAACGGCGTCGGTCGGCGGTTGATAGGTTGTCTGGGCCGTTTGCGTCGTGACGTTGGTCGTCAGATCGGCGTTTGTCGTGCCGGTAAAGGTCTGGTTGTTGTTGGTCGTGTTGTCGGCGACGTTGTTCGTGATCGGAGTGCCAACCGTGGTCGCTCCGCGTTTTTTTAATTCCGTCGGCAGGCTTGATTCGAACGAGCGTTTTTCAAAGCCGGTGTTATAGCCGGCCTCAAATCCCTGCTGATAACCATCGCGGTATTCGTCTATCGTGCCGTAGTCCTTGTTATAGGCACGGTCGGCTTTCGTGTATTCGGCGTGGCGGCTAAAGCTCTTTGCGAGACTGTCGATCGTGTCGCGATAGCCCGCCATGTAACCGTCTGAATAGCCCGTTCGGTAACCACGCTGCAAAGCGATATTCAGGTCGGCCGTCTGTGCCGAAGCATTTGTCGCGAGCAGCATCGGTAAAGCTAGATTGCTTAACGAAAGGCTCAAAACCACTACAAGTAGATTTCTGCTTAATCTCATTTTTTCTCCTGTGTTTTAGCCGGTAACGGCACGAAATGTAATAACCGCTAGTAGTTATACATCATTACTTTATATTTTACAAGAGGTTTTTTCGTGAAAACAAAACTTTTTTAGCGCATAACATCATAAATAACCGCTTAAGCATTTCCCGACCGATCAAAAGCGAAAGAAAAAAGGCAGCGGGCCCAAGGCTCCCACTGCCGAATACAGCCTTCAGGAGGAAGAGCTGTTAAAAGCTTTTTCTAAAGAGATAGGACATGCGAATAAAGAAAGTGCGACTGTTGCGTTCAAATCCAGCTTCCGGCTGACCGGTCAGCGGACTCAGGCCGCCATAATTGAAATTGTCATTATAGCCAACATAAAAGGCCGTTCCGGGACTCGGGTTCCAACCAAAGAGGCCTTGTCCACTATAATTCTGATCGAGTGAATTATAGTCGATGCGAACCCTCGCAAAGATGAAACGCGTAAATTGATACGTTGACCTGAAAGTGACGAGATCGGCATCGAACGAGCGGATCTTGTTGTCATTTCGTACCAGCCGGCTCTTGTTGTAGCTTACCGACATCCGCAGCGGGTCGATAGGTTTGTATTCGAGAAACAGATTTGCATCGAATTGGATCCCGGGCCCGGGGTCTAGCTGGCCGTTCGGGGCCTGAAAAAAGAAATCGTATTGATTACGGATCATGCCGACAAAAAAGCCGTAGTTTATCTTTTTATTCAACTGATGGTTCAGATTTAACGAGCCGGATTGCTGCCAAACCGCACGCGTGGGTGCACCAAAGAAAGCTCCGCCGGCCGGTCGGGTCGGCATACGTTTGAGGCCAAATTCTTCTTCGTAGATTTTTTCGTACGACTGCTCAAAGCCTGCATTTAGAAACAGGTTGTGCTGGAAGTTCAAGTTGATCCTCGTTCCGGCAAAAAATTGCTGCAGCCGGCCGTCAAAATCGTAGTCGACACCGGCCATCTGGTTCCACTGAGCCCGGATGATCGTCTTTTTTGCATCCGATTTTGTAGAGAAACGGTTAAAAAAGAACGCGTTGTTCGTATTCACGCGGCGCGTAAAGCCTGAATCGGCACGATAGAATCTACTCTTGCCGCCAACCTCCGCGAACCATCCGTGCGTCTCCGACGAGTAGTCGATATTTGCGTAATAGGCGACGCCGTTGCCGGTGCGATATCGATTATACGTGCTGCCTCCGCAGATCGCTCGATTAGACACCGCCTGAACAGGACTTACGGTTGGCTCAAATGCTGGATCGAAAACACACCGCCGCGACGTCGCCCCCGCGACCATAAACTGCGACGACATCTTTGGCGTCAATTTGAACCTGCCGTCGATGCCCGCGAGTAAGTTCTTTTGCTCCGGGAATCCGCGATATGTACCAAAAAACCCCAGATAGTTTTCCTTCCCGACATCGCGCTTGATACGAAGGACTGCGAATTTTGCCCGTCGATCAAGAAACTCGTCGATTTTCGGCCGAAAAGTGGGATCATTACGATCTTCTTCAGAATAATTGCCCGGAGCCTTGTCCGAGGCACCGAGAATACCAACCGAAGTCTTGCCGATCTTGCCGGTCAGTTTGACGGCGAGATCAGGATCGACAATGTTTCGCGAATAAAATACCTGAAGCGGCGACCGAAAGATGTCCGAGCCTTCGAGAAAGAACGGCCGCTTTTCCTCAAAAAATATTGGAAACCGCTGGTTTGCCGTTATGACCGGTGCGTCCGCCTCGATCTCAGCAAAATCTGGGTTGTATGCGGCATCAAGGGTGACCGACGGTGTAAGCGTGTATTTCAGGGTGACGCCGATATCCTGTTTGAACGGGAAGTTCACGAACCGGCCGGGATCGATCGAATTATTCGTCAGGAGATGTCGCGGGATCGTCCGCTCGCGGCGGCCTGTCTCAGAGACCGTTATGCTCGGTACAATTTCAAGAGTCCGTTCGAATTTAATATCATCGAGGCCGCCGATTTTTCCGTGTTTTATCAGAAAACCTGAGACATTTCTATCGTCCGGCAGCCACTGATCAAATTCGTCGTTGAGCCGGTCGATATTGCGGGCCACATTAAAGCCCCATAGCTTCCCTTTTCCGGCGGAATAGCGGAGCGACTTGAACGGTATTTTTACCTCGACCGACCAACCCCAGTCTTCGATCACGCCTTTCGATTCCATCACAAGATCAACCGAAAAATCGGCACCGCCGCCTTCGGTAAAGATGCCATCCTGCTGTACGCCGAACGGATTGAATCCGAGTATGTAGGCCCGTTTTTGGTCGTTATAAGTATCAAGCCAAACACGGACATTGTCTTCGCCGAATACGCCGTCGCGCTTGGCGATCGTGGCCCTGATCTTGTCCTTTTCATCCCAGCATTTGAAGGCGATGTACAGATGTTTTTCGTCGTACATCATGTACGCCTCGGTCGGTTTTGACGGCGGCGTGTTGTCACCCGGATTG
Organism: Acidobacteriota bacterium; assembly: GCA_031362825.1. Taxonomy (GTDB): domain Bacteria; phylum Acidobacteriota; class Blastocatellia; order Pyrinomonadales; family Pyrinomonadaceae; genus OLB17. The sequence continues at coordinate 8,140 of JANLTF010000010.1, forward strand.
GTCTGGTAAAAGTCCTTAAAGACGGCTGCGGTCTTCCAGATCTCTTCGTCGACCTTACCGTCGATAGTGATGCCCGGACCGATCTTTGGGATCATGACCGGCCTCATTTTTTCGGCCGGCACATCTACTTTGGATCTCTTTGTTTCGGGAGGTTTCGGAGCGGATTTTGGTTCGTTTCCTGCGGCTGGGCCTTCCTGCGAGTAAGCGCTGAATACGCAAAATAAGATCGAGAATATGATGGCTAATTTCTTCATTATTGCACCTTCGTGGACTGCTAAGGTTTGGAACCCGCGTATTTGGATATATATGAAAAAAGAAAGTACACTGACTAAAACGCAGATCTGGTCAATTAGTTTCAATAAAAATTGCTACTGATCGACTATTTGCGATTTTTTGTTTGAGATTAGAGTCCGCCGGTCAGGACGGATTGACCGCGAACGAATATTTCACCTTCGGTGGTGATGCGAAACTTTTTGCCGCCCTTACCGACACGATAGCTGCCATCATTTCGGGCAAGTGCGATGCCGTCGGCCTGTATCTCGGTTTCCTGCGTCTCGATATCGGCGTTGGTGCCGTCGGGAAGCGTCAGGATGACATCGCCGCTGTCGGTACGTGCCGAAAGCTTTGAAAAATCGCCTTCGAGATTCAACTGGCCTTCGGCCGTGCGGGCATCGAGGTCGCCGCGAAAACCGATCACGCGAATGCGTCCGTTCAAACTGCCCACGCGCAGCGAACCGTCCACATCACGGACATTGATCGATTGATCGCCGCCTGTCAGATCGATGTCGCCCGTGACGCCTTCGAGCCGGATCTCGCCGTTTGTGACGATCTTAAGGTTGGATTTTTTGGGAACGTAAACTTCGATCCGCACGCGGCTGCGGTCGTTGTAGAAATTGCCGCGTGAAGCTTCGGCATCGGCGCTTGTGACTTTGAGAGTGACGCTTGAATCGCTGTTTTCTTCTTTGACCTGGACGGGAACGTCGTTGCGGCTATTTGATGATTGGATCAACGTATATCGAACCTCCAAAGCATCTGTGCCGATTATTTTGACATTGCAGCCGTTAGCTTCGACCGTAACCTTTGGCACGCCTTTGACCGGAAACGCGTTTGACTTGCGTTCGATCCGCGGCAGGCCCGTTCGGTAGTTGGCATCGGCATACGCGGCGATCGCGGCCCTCTGCTGTTCGAAGCCGGCACGAATTCCATCCTGCACAGCCTTCGAATTCACGACCGCAGCCGCGGACAGATCGGCCTCGGCGGCGAGCTTAGCAAGTTCGGGAGCTAGCTTTTCCATTTCAACCCGAGCAGCGTCCATCTCAACGCGTGCCTTTTCCAGCGATTTTGCCGATATTTTCGAAGTGGACTTAACGGCCTTCGCAATGTCCCTCTCGGCCTTTGCAGATCTGACGGCGGCCATGTCTTCGTCATCGGCATCATCCCAATCTTCGTCATCTTTATCCTTTTGCGGCAAAAGATTGGTCGAAGGGTTCAGGCTCTTTCCGTCATTCTTGCGGTTCACCGTGAGTGCTCCGTTTACGCTCTCGAGTTTGATCTGCACCTCACCCGAACCGACCTTGCCGTAAAGGTCGCGGCCGACATATTTGCCTTTCTTGACCGGCAGGCCAAAATCGTTGGTGATATTGCCGTTGAGCGATTCGGCACGGATCGTCGCGTTTGCGTCGGATGGGAGTACGAGATTGACGCGTCCGTTGACCGTTTCGAGCGAGATCTTGCTGCCGGCATCAAGGCGGTCGAAATCACAGGCGACCTCGCCATTAACGGTCGAAAGATTCGCAGTACCGCGCAAATTCGTCGCCCTCACTGTCCCGTTCACCGCCGAGACACGCGTCATATTTGTAAAATTGGAAACCGTGACCGAGCCATTGACCGTTTCGATCGAGTTGAGGATCGCACCGCGAGGCACCATCAGGTTATAGCTGACCTCGAGCCTCGAACCGTTATTATTCCAGCCGCCGTCGCTGCGCCGTTTCCAGGCGCCATAATCGGTTTCGATGGTTACATATTCGGCGGTTGCGTTGACCTTGATCTCGACATCGGCAAGACGTTCTTTCGTGTCGGCAGTTTTGACCGCAACCAGTTTGACCTCATTTCGGTCCCATCCCTCAATGACGATCGGGCCGTTGACGTTCGAAACGCTCACGCGACCATTCGCGTTCAGCGGATACGTCTGCTCAAACCGCTCCGTCTCGTCGCCCACAACCGTCGGAACGAGCGGTGCCGAAGCAACCGGAAGCTCAGCCGGAACAACCGCTGGTGTCTGATCGACAGTTCCCGAATTCGATGAAAACAACAGCCCTGAAAAAACTAACGTATATAACCAACTCATAATTGCACTCCGTATAAATGTGGAATTTTTCCGTTCTCTGAAAATAAAACACCACGCCCGGCGGATTTATGACAGGCTGCAAAGAGATTTTTTAAGATAATTTGCGGAACCAATGGCAGCAATCAAAAGAAGCAATCCGGCGACGACATTTTTTGCGTTCATATAGCTTAGTTTGCGATGCCAAAGATATTGACTATGGCTTCTGCCGACTCCTAGTCTAGAGCCTCATTTGGTTGAAACACGTATTTAAAAAATGCTGCCGTCCCTTCCGCCTCCGGCCACCGCTTTCGCTGCCAACACTCCCGCCGCCGCTGTGGATATATGTGATAAGGCCGATCATTCGGCAAATTGATCAGGCAGGTGACTATCCGTGGATCACGCCGGAGGCAAATTTCGGCCGAAAACTCCTTGGTAACGCTCAACTTTTCGCGCGGCACCAAGGCCCAAAATCGGGTTACCAATGCCCATTTTCGCGGTTACCAAGCGTCAAAAACGCGGCACCAAGCCCCAAAAATGCGGCACCAAACGCCCATTTTTGCTTGTTTTCGTCAAATTTGTTGAAAAAAATGTGGTACGTACCACAATTCAACCCGAAAAAATCCCAACACATAAAAAAACACATTTGGTTCACCCCAAAAACGCGCAAAGTGGCATCCAATGAGATACGCAGATCGGGGCGAGATTTACATTGATCTTCGGTTTTGCTATTTTTGAATGTTTAGATGGCGACTTTTGGCGGTAACGAAATGAACTTAGAACGAACGCAATTACACATTCTCCACGAAAAGGCCGATCTCTCGGATCGAGCAAAGACTGGCGTGTCGCTGCACTGCCATACGGAACATTCCAAGGAGATGCTCGATTTTGTTCCGCACTATGCAAACAAGCTACCGATCATCTCGTATTTTTGGAAACGCGAAAAGCAAAGCTACTACGATCGCGAAGGCAAATTCCCTGATTTCTCGACCGCATTCTGGTCACCGCCGCTGACCGGCCAAATGGTTTACGACATCGAGCAGGGACAGATAAACGAGGCCGGACTCGATGCCTTCGTGTCGATCAC
>JANLTF010000018.1:0-9176 GCA_031362825.1 Acidobacteriota bacterium
GCCGTTCGTTTTGATCGGGCGATAATTTTTTCGGGACTAATGTCTTTTTGATAAAATAATGAGCACTGTTGATATGGACGAAGTCTTTCCGTATCGAGGTCAGTAGATGGGCAGAATCACATTTAGAGCAGTTTTAAGAAACGCAGTGGCTGCGATAGCACTGTGCTTTCTCGCTATTTTCGCCCATGCAGGCGGAACGCAGCCGGACTATAATCCGACGCAGGTAATTGTCCAGCTAAATTCGCCGGCCGATCTCGCGGCGGTTGCGGCTCAATACAATCTCAATCCGACGCCGCTCGGCGATTTCGGTTCACCTAAGTATTACCTTTTACAGATCACAAACCCCCAGACGCCGCCGCAGGTCGTGGCCGCAATGGCGGGCGATGCACGGATACGAAAGGCCGAGGTCAACCGTAAATTCTCGAATGCCGAAGTTCAGGGACTGACTTGGACACAAGGGCGTTCGTGGGCAGTCGGACGTTCGTGGGCAGTCGGCGGCAGTGTCAAAGGTTTTGCGAGCCAGTGGTTTCCCGATCGTATCAGACTCGACGAAGCGTGGGCCGCGGCACGTACAAAAGGACGCAGGATCAACCCGACGACTGGGCTTGATACCGATGCTCCGGTCGTCGTTGCCGTTCTCGATACGGGCATTGACCTAAATCACAGTGCGTTTGCGGGAAGGCTTGTTCCGGTTGCAGATCGCTGGGACTTTGTCGATGGCGACAACGACCCGAGCGAGGTCGGCACTATTCATATCAATCCGGTTTACGGCCACGGGACGCACGTCGCGGGCATCGTTTCGCTGATGGTTCCGGACGCCAAGATAATGCCGATCCGCATCCTGCGGCCTGACGGTTCGGGCGAACTGTGGATGATCACCGCCGGCCTTATTTGGGCGGCAAATCACGGTGCTGATGTCGCAAATCTGAGCATTGGCTATCCTGAGAATGTGCGCCTCCTGCACGATCTTTTGGATTGCGTGGACCTAGGAACGGCGGGCGACGGAACAACATTTCCTGAGATCGGGACACGCCGTCTCGCGGTTTCGGTCGCGGCGGGGAATGGCGGGAATCGCGCAGAAGTTTTTCCGGCCGCCGAGCAGCGTGACGGAATGCTGTCGGTCGCCGCGAGCAGCCGATATGACCCTCGCGGACCGGCCGGAACGCCGGACGGCCTTGCGATATTCTCGTCCTATGACCGCAGTTGGATAGACGTTTCGGCTCCGGGCGAAGACATTGTCAGTGCCTTGCCGGGCGGCCGTTATGGTTCGTGGTCGGGCACGTCGATGGCGGCTCCGATCGTTGCGGGTATTGCCGCATTGCTCAAGGCAAAGCATCCTGACACCGTTACATTTCCGACGCCGCACAATCTTTTGGATCGAATAAAGGAGACGGCTGTCGATAAACGTTGGGGCAATGACAACGATCTGCCTTGGGGTCAAGTACGCTTACGACGTGTCGACGCTCTCTGTGCGGTAAATAATAATATTGCGTGTCCGATACCAACCAGTCTTGCAACCACCTCCGGCTTCGAGCAGTTTCTTGTGAAATAGTCGTCAATTTTGCGAGAGTTCGAGCCAGACAAAGGGCCGTGTGAATAACGCGGTCTTTTTTTATTGATCCCGGCGGGATCATATGTTTATAGAACCGAAAATTCGCTAAATTGGTGCGACCCCGGCCGGGGTCGTATGTTGTTTTGTCATCGCGAGTTCTATAAACATTTGACGCCGCTGGCGCCATTTGGACGAGATCAATACCTTCTCTAGACGAGATCAATACTTTCGCTAACTACCTTCTATTAAACAACCAATATTTTTTTAGGATCTGTCTTTTTCGCTTGCACACCAGCACTGTGTTTCTGACGACACCTCAATCGAAAGGCGAGGTAAGCAAAAATATAGGCAGGATATACAAAATGAAAAAAGCAGATCAGAAAATTTCAAACAAACGATTATTTCAGGCATTGACGGTATTTGCCTTGATCGCGGCTTGGGTGTCGATCCCGATGCTTTCAAACGCTGTTAAGGCTGACGGCACGCCGGTCATTGTGGTTCGCAATGCGTCGCTCGCTTCGCCGACTGGTTCCGTCAATCCGCACGGAGCGGCGTCGTGGCAGCTCTATCAGAGCGGCAACCGCGAGATCGAGGTCGAGATCGAAGACGTATCGCTCGCAGTCGGCACCGTTCTCGAAGCCGTCGTTGACGGCAATGTGATCGGCACGATGGCCGTGACCGTTCAGCAAAAGGCAAAGCTCAAACTCAAGACCGAGGACGGCCAGACCGTTCCGACGACCAATGATGGCTCGACCGTTGCGGTTCGCAATGGCGCGACCGTTCTCGTCGTCGGCGTTTTTGGCGGCGGCGGCCCGACACCTACTCCAACCCCAACAGGCACTCCTACAGGCACACCAACCGGAACACCGACGGGAACACCGACTCCCTCACCGTCACCAACCGGAACGCCAAATGCGGGTGACCTGTTCGCAGGACTTACAGGTGCGACGATCAACGGCGTGCTGCCGGGCGGCTTTGCACAGTATGAACTGCACAGCAGCCGGACGGAGCTTGAGGTCCGTATACGTCAGATCAATCTGCCGGCTGGAACATCATTAAGCGTTGTTGTAAACGGAACTGTTGCCGGCAATATCTCGCTCGAAGATGATGGCGAAGGCCGTTTGCGGCTTCGCAGCGACAATGGGCAGACCGTTCCGGTCGTGATCGTTGGTTCGACGATTCAGGTAAAGAATGGAGCCAACACGATCTTGAGCGGGACGTTCACCGGATTTGCGGGACCGAGCCCTTCGCCGACACCGACCGGAACGCCGGGACCGACCCCGAGCCCGAGCCCTTCGATGGGACGCTCGTTTGAGGCAAATCTTACCGGAGCCGGAACTGCGAGAGGTGAATTCAAAGTAACGCTGAACGCAGCGGAAACACAGGCGACGGCATTTGGCGAATTTCACAATCTTTCGGGTGCCCAGACAGGAGCACGTTTTGAAACGACAGTCGGAACAGCGATGACGATCTACAGTTTTCCGGTGATCGGCGGAATCAACGGCAACTTCGCCACGGTAACCTTTGCTGTCAACGCGACGCAGGTCCAGATGCTCAGAGCAGGCCTTTGGTCGGCGGTCATCACAACGGCGAACGCCGGCGGCCAGATCAGCGGCGTATTCCGCCAGCAGTCGAACATCGCCGATTTTGACGGCGACGGCAGCAACGATCTTGCGGTATTCCGGCCTTCGACCAACACCTGGTATTCGCAGAACGGAGACGGTTTTGCAGCCCAGATATTCGGTTCGTCGACCGATGTGGTCGTCTCGGGCGACTACGACGGCGACGGACGAACGGACGCTGCGGTCTATACAAACCAAAACGGCCAGGGCGTGTGGGCGATCAAACGAAGTTCCGACGGCGGCGTTACGGGCCTCGCGTTCGGCCTCTCAACCGATAAGCCGGTTCGCGGCGATTTTGACGGCGACGGCCGCCTCGACCTCGCGGTCTATCGCCCTTCAAACGGCGTCTGGTACATCCAAAAGAGCAACAACACGGGTTATTTGTTCATGACCTGGGGACTTGCCGAAGATCAGCCGATGCCGGCCGATATCGACGGTGACGGACGAGACGATGTGGTCGTTTATCGACCGAGCCTCGGCAATTGGTACTGGATCCGATCTTCGGACGGACAGACCGGTGCGATGCACTTCGGTGCGACGGGCGACATTCCGGTTCGAGGTGATTTTGACGGCGACGGTCGTGCGGATGTGACGGTGTATCGGCCTTCGACAGGTGTTTGGTACACATTCCGAAGCTCGGATCAGGGCTACACGATCCAGCGGTTCGGCCTCGACGGCGACATTCCGGTCGCGGGCGACTACGACAACGACGGCAAGGCCGACATCGCTCTGTTCCGTCCGTCAGACGGCAACTGGTACATCATGCGGAGCTCGGATGGACAGTTCCAGGCGGTACACTTCGGACTCGAAGGCGACCGTCCGGTCAACGCTCAATAGGGAAAGGCGGAGGCTATTTGAACGCGGATCGGGCGGATCGGGCAGATTATACGGATTGAAAAAAAATCCTGTTGATCCGCTTGATCCGCCCGATCCGCGTTCTAAAAGATACACCTGGTTATTCTCGACGATGTGTCTCCAGACGGCCGCTTTTTCTTAACAACCAACGCAAAAGTTGATTCATCCAAAAGTTGGTTTCAGGCAAATACCTTGGTTGTGGTTAGCTATGATAACTTGCTTGAAACGTATTCCCCGGCTGGATTCGCCCTCCTTTCAGCCGGGGATTTTTTATGCCCTGACCTTTTCGAGTAGTTTCTGGGCCTGTGCCATGTGACGGGCAGCGTGGCCGCCGGAGAGCATGATCCATTCGGCAGCGTTGAGGCCGCCAAAATATGGATGCGGAAAGGTGATCGCCGATACGTCGTATGCTTCGAGGTCGGCCTGCATTGCGGCGAGTGCCGCTGTTGTCTTGTCCAGACGGGCGAGCGACTCGGCGATGGCGACGCCGCCAGTCGGGGCGACGCGTTCGGGGGCCTCGAATTTCGCACCTTCATTGGCGGCCAGAGCCGAGCTAAATCCTTCGGAGATACGGAAACTGCCATCTGATGGCGTTCCCGCCGCCTTTGCTCCGTCGATCATTCTCGAACACATCTTTGCAATCCCTGCCTCGACCATGGCGACGTGTTCGACGAGCGCGGCGAGCGTCCACGGTTCGCCCTCGATGACGGCATTTGCCTCAGACTCAGAAATTGAAGCGGCAAACTCGCGAAAGCGGTCGCCGACCTTTTTATTTACTGCGTAAACCTCAGCTATTGTTTTGAATTCCATAGTCATTTTCCCGGTGTCGCCGCCATCTGCGGCGAGAGAACGAGTCGGTGCCAGCGTGAAAAGCTGGTTACATTGTCGGCCTCGTTTTTCATTCGTTTGAGATAAGCCGTTTTTGCGTAGAGCAGATCGTCGGCCGTCCAGGCGACCTCGACGATCGGGTTGTATGAGACGAGCTGTTTTTCGTCCGGCAGCGTCGTGAGCGGCTGCTCCGGCTGCATCGGTGTTGCAGCGGCCGGGTCGGCGACCGAATTTGCGGCGATTCGTGCCTGTTCACGATCATATGCCTGGGCCGATATCAGCAACTGGTTTTTGAGCGGAATGGCGGCCTGGGTCGGCGTCGTGCCGTTGGCGTCGTAGATGCGGACCTGCGTGTCGAAAGCGGAGGCGATCTTTGCCGAATCGGGCGACCAGATAGGGTGAACTGCGGTCAGATTGTCATCGAGACGGCGTTCGCGGCCGTTCTTTTCGATGACGCGTGGGCGGCCGACAGGGATCATCGCTTCGCCTTTGCTCTCGGCAATGACCTCGAGATAACGCCATTCGCGGGCCGTGGTCGCAAGAGCCGCAAGCATCGTGCTGTCGGGCGACCATACGTAGTAAAAATAGATGAGGCCTTCGTTCTGTGTCAGGGCTTTAAGAGCGCCGCCGTCGGCGTTGCAGATGTAGATCTGCTCGGTGCGAAACGTCAGGATTCCCGTCGGTGCCGCAGGTGTCGGGCTGACAGGAGCCACGGTCGGTTCGATCTCAACAACGCCGGCATCGGTTGCGGGCGTTGCCGGCGCTACTGTCGCAGGCGTCGTTGGCGTCGCAACAGGTGTCAGCGAAACCGTTGCCCGCAGCATCGCGACGAACGCTACTGAGCTCGAATCAGGTGCCCAGACGATCGTGTCCGGAAAATGGACGGCCATCGTCTCGGACGTGATCTTTTTGAGCGGCTTGCCCTCGGCCGTGTAAATATCGAGCCTAAATTCTGACGAGAGATCGGCGACCTGGCGATAGATGGCGAGAACGCGTTTTTTGTCGGGCGACGTCATTGTCCGCTCGAGCATTTCCTGCGGTCGGTTGGCGTCGAAATCTGCCTGGACCGCTGGATTTCGATCCTCCGCAACCACGACGTTGAGCGTTGGAGCCGGAACATCGGCCTCGTAACGATAATTCAAACGTACCGCCGGCACATCGCGCATTGCTGTCGGCACCGGCGTACTGCTGTTCGAAACGCCGGACGAACAGCCCGACGCCAGAACGCTCAGCCCCGCCGCAACTATTGCTATCTGTCGCAAAATTCTATTTGAGTTCAGCATTCAGATATTGATTGTATAGTTTTTTCTGCTCATCTGTCGGCTCGGCGACGGACGCAAACGAATAGTCTTTGCGTGTGTTCGAACCGAGAGTGAACGTAATGTCCCGCATAGTATCAAACCGAAAGATCGTCAATTTGATCTTGTCGCCGGGCTTTCGCTCGCCGATGTAGCTTTGCAACAAATTCTGGCTCGCACGGTATCCATCAACCGCGACTATCTGGTCGCCGGTGTTTAGGCCCTGATCGTATGCCGGCGTTCCGGTCGGGATCGAGCGGATTGTGAGTTGGCCGTTCGCCTCGGCAAGGTCGGCACCGATGTACGATTTGCCTTTGTTTAGCTCGGAAGCGTTGAGTGTGACACCGATGCCGTTCATTATCGCGTCGTAATCGATCTCAGCGGTGCCGCGGACGTATTTTGAAAAGAAATCGTCGAGGGGTTTTCCGGCCATCAACTCGGAGGCTTTCTGAAAATCCTCAGGCGAATAGTTCTTTCCTTTCTTGGCAAATTCCGTGTAAAGATACCGCATCACGTCATCGAGCGATTTGGTGCCGCCGGAAGCCGTGCGGATCGTGACATCGAGCATCATGTTTACGATCTCGCCCTTGTCGTAATACGAGATCTGGTTGTTGATGGCGTTTTCGTCGGGGCGATAGTATTTGATCCAGGCGTCAAAGCTTGCCTGTTCGACGCTCGTTTCGAATCGTCCGGGACGGTTCTGCAATTGCTGAATGCCGCCGGCACGCTGTGACAAAAACTCTTTGTCGGTGATCAAACCGGCACGGAGCATCAGTAGATTTGAGTAATATTCGGTGCCGCCCTCGGCGACCCAGAGGAGCTTAGTGTAATTTTCGTTCTCGTAATCGAACGGCCCCAATGCGTCCGGGCGAATGTGCTTGACGTTCCAGACGTGGAAATGTTCGTGGGCGACGAGGCCGAGAAACCCTTTGTAACGCGAATCGGGTTTGAAGGCGAAACGGTTGGTCTGCAATGCCGTCGAAATCAGATGCTCAAGGCCGCCGCCGCCGCGAGTGTTTAGGATGAACGTGTAATCTTTGTAAGGAATGTCGCCGAATATCTTGGCTCCTTCCTCGACGATCTTTGCGGTGTCGGCAGCAAGTTTTGGCAGGTCGTAGTTGCCTTCGCCGGTTACGACATAGCGGTGAGGGACACCCCGAACCTCGAATTTATATTCAGTAAAATTGCTCACCTCAAACGGCGAATCGTAGAGAACGTCGTAATTCTCGGCCCGAAATGTGTTGGCAGTCGAGCCAAACGCGGGCAGGCCTGTCGCGACTTTCCAATTTCCAAACGGATTGACCGTGACCGTCGGGCTGGCTGCAAGCTGGCCTTTGATAAACATCAATGTCGCACTGTTGTTCCAGAATGCGTGTTCGTCGTTGAGCTCGTTTGTGCGGACGGTGAGTTCGTTGGCGTAAACCTTATAGCTAATAGCTACTGCTCCGGCCTTTTTTGTATCGATCTCCCAGGTGTTTTTGTTGATCTTCCGCCACGGGATCGCGGCACCCGAGGCGTCCTTAGCCGCGAATTCCTGCACGTGACGGGCGTATTCACGGACCAGATAGCTTCCCGGCGTCCAGACCGGCATTTTTACCTCGAGTTTGTCGGGCATTTGCTTCCAGTTGACAGCCATATCGACCTCGAGCAGGTGCGTCGCGGGCTTTGGCATCGACACGGTGTAGGCAACATCGGGCAGTATTGGTTTCGCCTCGACAACGACCGGTTTGGCCGGTTTCGATGGCTTTTTTTGAGCGTCGGTCTCTTGATACATAAAAAATGTGATCGCAAACAACAACGGAATGATTACTTTAGAGCTTAAATTTTTGGGCATTACTTTTGGATTTTACAACGAGGTGTTATCGTTTAATTTCTTGCTATCTTACTATAATTTCGCACGTTTTAGCAGTCAGACGACTGCACTTTACGGACCTCAATGACAACCGAAACCAAGCCGGATACAACGGGCGAAGCAAAAAAAGAAAAGTTTTTCACCACGCCATTACTAATAATTTTCGCGACGGTTTTCATTGACCTGATCGGATTCGGGATGGTGATACCGATATTGCCGTATTACGCGCATACCGAGCCGTTTTTTGCGACGCCGCTTGATATCGGGTTTTTGTTTGCATCGTATTCGTTGATGCAATTCTTCTTTTCGCCGCTGCTCGGGCGTTTGTCGGATAGATATGGACGGCGGCCGATATTGTTTATAAGCCTGGTCGGTTCTGCTGTCGGATATCTTGTTTTGGGCCTCGCGAATACGCTGTTTCTGGTGTTCTTAGGGCGAATCATCGGCGGTATCAGCGGCGGGAATATCTCGACGGCACAGGCCTATATTGCGGACGTTACGTCGAAAGAGAACCGGGCGAAGGGAATGGGACTGTTCGGTGCGGCGTTCGGGCTTGGATTTATTTTAGGGCCGGCGATCGCGGGAATATTGAGCAAATACGGTGTCCACGTTCCGTTTTACGTCGCCGCGGCAATGTCGATGGCAAACGCGATCGCACTTTACTTTATCTTGCCGGAATCAATAAAAGTCGGGGCCGCGGCCAAGGTCGTCGAACGCAAGAACCGCATTCTCGAACTGTTCGATTCGCTTCGCGACAAGGAGTTTCGTGAGATAAATATCGTTTACTTTTTGCTGATAACGGCTTTTTCGATAATGACGTACGCATTTGTGCTATATACGTCGTTTCGGTTTGAATACAACGCCGAGCAGAACGGGTATTTGTTTGCGTTCGTCGGATTGATCTCGATAGTCGCGCAAGGTGTGCTGTTTGGCCGTCTGGTGAAACAATTTGGCGAGTCCGTCTTGATCGTAGTCGGGTGCCTCATTCTGGTCGCGAGTCTTTTTGCTCTGCCGTTCATCGGCCCGGCGTATGGCGGATTGGCGGCGTTGCTTGTCGGGCTCGCGGTGATGTCGTTTGGGAACTCAATGGCCTCGCCCGGCCTTACCAGTATTGCTTCAAAGTCGGCAGCCGATGACGATCAGGGCCGGACGATGGGAATAATGCAGTC
>JANLTF010000032.1:0-12519 GCA_031362825.1 Acidobacteriota bacterium
GGCGTACAGGAAACGCCAACCTCTATTTTAGGTTATACGATGTGGATTGGTCAACAAATTTTAACGTAGAGAAATTTGTTCGTCTAAGGGGTCGGATTACGGACAATCTGATCCAGCTGAACTCCGCATCAACCCCAATAGCCCTTATGCCCCTCGCGCGGCGACGCCCTCCGAGTTGAAAGCGGTTATTTCCTGCCTTGACACTTAAATGTTCATATGGTATACCTTCGCTACGATTTATTTGAAGTAGTTGCTAGAAGATTTCTCCCCAAAGCGGTCCGAGGTAAGAGTTTGCACCCCTGACCAGTTGCTAAGGGGATTTTTCAATTATTTCGAGGATTTTATGAAGAAACGTTTCTGCTTGGTAGTTTCCCTCCTTTTACTGACGGCGGTTGGTGCTGCAGCTCAATCGCTGACAGGCAATTGGACCTTTACATTTACGGAAGAGCCTGCAAAGCGCTACTCGCTTGTTCTTGAGCAAACGGATTACGGCAAGGGTTTCGGCAGCCTTTTGGGGACAATGACCGATTATACCGGAGCCCGGTACAACATCATTGGGTCTGTGTCGGGAGATGGTGTCCAATTCCATTATGATACAGAACCAAATTCTGGTGTGAAATTTATAGGAAAGTGGTCGTCCGACTATATCTATGGCGATATTATTCCCGAAGATGGTGGCGATCATAGATGGACCGCCCGTCGGAAGAAGTGAGGCGTAATTTCGTCAATAGCCTTAACGTGCCCGGTTTACGCGGGGCCGCGGCGATCCGTTTTTACGATAGATCATTACTGAATTTTACGGGAGAAAGAAAATGTCCAGAATAATGTATCTTTTCGCGGTCGGCATGCTTGCCTTGTGCATTCCAGTCGTTTGCTCGGCACAGAAACACAAGGAACGGGTCTTGGCTACCAAGCATGTCCAAGGCACGTTCATCGGCTTTGAGCAGGGCGATTATTTTCACGTTGATATCAAGACGGTGGCTGGGAAAGAGAATTCATTTTTTATACGGACGCCGGGTTTGGATGCGTTCCTTGCGGTCCACCAAGATAAGACATTCGACTTCACTTACATTGTCGTAAAAACTTATATCGAGGAAGCCGGCGGATATCAGCGTATAACACGTCTGACCAACGCGACATCCGGAGCCCTTACATTCAAGGGTTGGTACGCCGCCGAGAGAAAGAAATACCCGAAAGAAGTCAACTTCAACAGACACTACAACCCGTTGATCGAGAAGCTCACTGTCAATCCATGAGGACCAGTAATGACGGATGGTTTCCACCCGGGGTTACGGCCAACCGAGCGGAGGCGAACGGAGATCAACGAATAGCGTTATCGGATCGAAAACTTGTTAGAGGCTAGGTAATCGGAGGAAAAAATCTATGAAAGTAGTGTTTACGGCGCTCATCTTCGTCCTGCTGACAGCCTGCTCGGCTGCTGCACAAATGAGCTTTTACGATAAGGAATTTAAGGTCGGTTTTAAGTACCCTGCAACCATGAAGGCTATATCAACCGAAGCCTCCTGGGCAGCGAACGACGGGTTTAAGGGCCTGGGAGCGGTATCGCTTCGTAAGTTGCATCGGGGTGTCTTGAACGCTTCTGCGATCCTCTCCGCCGGTGCCATGACACAGCAAGCGTGTGACCAATTCGCCGACGCGTTCGACGAAAAGGACAAACCTCAACAAGTAAAATTCGGCACTATGGCATACAAAAAGATCGAGTGGGTAAACGGTGGAACGGAGTCGGAGGGAACGGTGGAGGATTATCGAATCTACCGTGGCGGCGTCTGCTATCAATTCACGGTCGGGGCGACCGGGCAAAGACACCCGCTTGCAGATACCACCTCTTCCGTGAGTCAACTGCGTGCCTTGTTGACTACCTTGCATTTTGGAAAATAACAGCTTAATACAGGCCTCGCGGCAAGTGCCTGAGCCGGGGAAAAAGGCTTTCAAAGGGCTTTCGATAGGCTGAGGAGATAGTCCTCTTGACCATCACTGATTTTACTGGAGGCTACTTATGAAGTTATTTAACAGAGCGTGTTGGATGATGGTGTTGTTCCTTGCCGCCGTGGGTGCGGCATCGGCACAAAAGAACTTTTACGACAAAGAGAACAAGGTCGGGTTCAAGTATCCTTCGACCTGGAAGGTCGCGACACCTGAAAAGTCCGCCGAGGCCCCAGCCGAGGGCGTGATGAGGATGGTGGCGGAGGTTGAAATGCCGGACAAATTGTATCCCCGGACTAACTTCGGCGGCGGCGGAGCCACTGTCTCTGCATTGCCGGCCCCGACGGGTGGATGCCGAGCGGTCCTCGCCGCCGGCTACGAAAAGCCTGTGAAATGGCGCAAAGTGACGGTCGGCGGTAAGAGCTTTGACCGGTTCGACGATTCAGAGGGGGAGATGGGACGCTTTTACACACGCCACACATTCCGGACCCTGCACGGCGGTAACTGTTACGAGGTCGTTCTCGAAGTAAAGACTGAGAGCAATAATGCGTTCCCCAGTAGCAAAATTAAAGACGTGAACACCGATACAGTACTCGCTTCGCTGGAAACAATCGTGCGAAGTCTATATTTTTAGAACGCAGCTGCAAAGATCCGGGTCGTCTAGAAAGAAGGCGAGTAAAAGTGCCCTTCTGTCATATTTGAGGCGGGCTAAAGTCTTTTGACGATTACAAGGGTGATATCGTCATTGGGGGCAGCAGTACCGGTGAACTCGGAGAGAGCGGATTCTACTTTGTCGCGGATGCCAGACGCCGAACGTCCGACGTTGGAGCTGATCACCGCAGTTAGGCGGTCCATGCCGAACTCATCCTCGGCTAGATTGTTAGCTTCCGAAACGCCGTCGGAATAAATGACGAGAACATCGCCGGAACCGAGTTGAGCCGTCCCAACCTCGTATTCGGCAAACGGCATGATTCCGAGTGGAAGGCCGCCCGAAGCGAGTTGTTCGATCGTGCCGTTCGCCCGGCCTATCAGAGGCGGATTGTGACCGGCATTTATGAATTTAAGGGTTCCGCTTGGAGCGTCGAGTTCGGCAGTGAAGAGCGTGATAAAACGGTTTGCCGGTGTATTTTCAGAGAGATATTTATTGATCGAGACGACCATATCCTCAAGCGGCGTTTTGGCCGCGACCTGCGCGTGCATCGCGGCGTGGAGGCTCGACATCAACAAGGCGGCCGCCGTTCCCTTTCCGGAAACATCGCCGAGGGCGACAAGCATCTGACCGTCGTGACGCGGGATAAAGTCGTAATAGTCACCGCCGATCTCGTAGCATGAGAACGAAACGCCCTGAAAATCATAGCCCTCGACCTTTGGCGGGCCCGAAGGCTGAAAACGTTGCTGGATCTCGGTGGCAAGCTCCAGTTCGCGTTCCATACGTTCGCGATTGATGCGTTCGTCCATGAGGCTCGCGTTCTCGACACGAATTGAGGCAACGGACGCAAGAGTGGTCAGAATATCAAGATGTTCTTCCTTGAATGTGGATTCGTAGGTCGGCGAATCCGCGTAAATGAGCCCGAACACATTGCGTTCGTCAACGCTTAGCGGCACGGCAAGAACCGAGCGAATTCCCTGTAGAACGATCGTTTGGCTAGCGAATCGCGGGTCGTGTTGGGCATCGGACGTGAGTACCGCTTTACCGTTCTCGACGACCTCGGTCATCACATTGCGGCTGATCCGAACCTCATCGGGTGTTTCTTCTTTGCCGCGGACGCGGGCGACCTTGATCTGCATTCCGCCGTCCGACTTTTCGTCGCGGAGCATGATAACGACGCGTTCCGCAGGCACGGCTTCGAAAACAAGGGAGGCGACCTGATTTAGCGTATCGTCGAGGCCGGTCGCCGAAAGCAGCGTGACGCCAACCTTGCTGATCAATCCGAGCAGGTCGGTGCGGCTCGAAAACTGAGAATCGAGGATCTCCGTGGTTGGATTGCGGCGACCGGTGAGAGCAATGGTCTTTGCGGGTTCGAGAGAGTCGGTGTCACCAATGAACGTCGCACTAATACTCCGTGGCAGCAACCGGTCGTCGACAAAACGAAGCACAGTCTCACCGATCTGTATTTCGCCGCCATTTATGAGCGGGAGAGCTCCGCTCACGACGTTGCCATTGTATTTTGTGCCGTTTGCTGAACCTAGATCGTGGAGCCAAAAGGCGTCGCCCTCTTGCCGTACCTCGGCATGAAGACGCGAGGCAAAAGCGTCAGGAATACACACGTCACTCCGGGCGGAACGGCCTATCGTCGTTCTCAAACGGTTTAGCGGAATCGGATACTCCGGCACGCCTGATTGTTGAATATACAATTGCGCCATAACTCTAGATCGAGATCGTGCGTCGTATCGCACGGACAGTTACACTACCGGTCAAGAAATCGTGCAGCGTACGTCCGCTACCATTTAACGCACAAATAAAAAATCCAAGACCAAATGTGGCCAGCGTAAGTACGTAACCGATGGTTTGTCGCACTAAAATGGCTCCGCGTCCGGCGGGCGTTCCATCTTTGTGTACGATTCGAATGCCCGTGAGCATTTTGCCGATGGATTGCCCGCGAAGCAAGGGAAGCAAGACGCAGTTTGCTCCGCCGAGCAAAAAAGCCAAAAGCCATATTGTCCGGTCACTGAAAACACCGAAGCCATGACCGCCAACCAGCTTTTCGGAAAGCAGTCCGGTCAAGGGTAGGATCAACAAAATGATGTAGTCAACCAGTGCCGCACCTAGCCTCAAGAGAAAAGGAGGCTGAAAATCGCCCGGCGCGAGAGTCTCACTGATCTCACGCCGTGTTGTGTGTTGTTCTGCTGGTTCCAGAGCGGTCTCCGCAATCGTAGCTTGCATAAAATGGGGCTTATCCAACAATAAATTGTAACGTAGTGTCTCCGATACGAATGCGGTCACCGCTTGCTAATGGATGCGGCTGATGAGGCATTAACCGCATTGCGTCGCTAAGCTGGGTAAGTAATAACGTGCCGTTAGACGACCCAAGATCCTCGACCAGAAAATTGCCGCCGTCCCGCCAGATCTTTGCGTGGCGACGCGAGATCTTGGTCTGCGGATCGTATTTCGAAAGGTCGACCTCGGGGAAAATATTCGACATCGGATCGCGGCGACCGACGAGATTTTCATTCTTTTCCAGGCCGTACGCCGGAGCCGTGAGGTCGCTTGTCCCTTCGATAACCAGACGAGCAGTCCCAATGGCAGGCGAGTAAACTTCGCGATGTACACCTTGCTGTGCCAAGGGCTGTTTTGACCCGCAAAATGCACAGAACATATCCGTAGCAACGATCCGCTGGCCGCAGAATCCACAGAAAACGATTTGATGCGAAAGGCTGACCGACTGCGGCACTTCGGTCACGCCATATGTGATCTGGCCGGTCTTAAGGTTATCGATGTGGGCCGCTAGAGCATGTTTCATCTCAGCTGCCGACTCGAAACGGGCATCCGCATTGTATTCGACCGACCGCATCAATATTCGCTCGATCTGATCGGAAAGCTGCGGATTGATCTGTCGCGGGCGTGGATTCTTTTGAAAATCAAAGATCAGCAGCGGATTATTCTGTGGATCGGCGCCTGTCATCAGATGGAACATCGTCGAGCCGAGGCTGTAGATGTCCGATCGCGGTTCGACGTTACCGCTAAACAACTCGGGCGGAGCATAGCCCATCGTTCCGACCGCTGTCACACCTTTTTCCTGATTCTGGTTGATCGAACGCGCAATGCCGAAATCGATCAGCATTATGCGTCCGGTGTTGCCGTCGATCATTACGTTTGACGGTTTAAGGTCGCGATAGACGATCTTGGTCGGCAGGTTATGCAAATAATCGAGAACGTCAATAATCTGTAATGCCCATTCGCAGACGGTTCTCTCATCAATGCGGCCTTCGGGCGTCGCACGCAGCCTTCCGGCCAGGTCGCCGCCGGAAATGTACTTCATCACGAGATAAAACCGGCCTTCTTGTGCATCGAAAAAGTAATCGTAGATCGTCGGGATCGAAGGATGATCGAGCGTCGACAGGATCGTCGATTCGCGTTTGAAATCCTCGACCGCCTTTTCCTGCTGCTCTTCCTCAATATGCGACTGGACCATCTCCTTTACCGCACGCTGGACGCCGCCGAGATTCCGATCGTTCGCGAGATAGACAGCACCCATTCCGCCGCCGCCGATCTTTCTGACGATATCGTAGCGGTTGTTGAGAACGGTCCCCTCGGAAAGCGGTTTGAGGCCGGATTTTCGGCCGTCGGTATCAGTTGAGCCAATGTTTGGCGTCGTCCCGCCATTGGTTTCGGCGTCGCTAAGGCCTTCGCCAGTATCCGCGACTATATGCTGGGGAGGTTCGTCGGTTACGGGAACGCTCGGCTCGACATCTCCGAGTCCGTCTGCGGTATCTATAACCTGATGCAAGGTTTCATCTGTAACAGGAAACGTTGACTCAGTCTCTTCGGCCGGCTCGTCTATCGTTGCCGGAGACGCGAAAACCTCTTCTGCGTCTGTAATTAAAAAGGATGATGGGGCCGACTGTTCGACCGCTTCGTCATTCCCAGCCTCGACTTCAGGAACCACGAAAGTTTCAACTTCTGCTACGTATTCCTTTTCCGACACCGGCTCAGGCACCGGATTCACAATAGCGGGAATCAGCGCATTTCCAGTCTGGTACTGGTCATCTGCAGCTTCTTCGACGAGCGGCAAATCTTCCGGCATAGCAATATCGATCTCTCCGGCATCAAGCGCCGGTTCACCTAACTTATCGACCGTACTATCGATCTCGTCACTTGAAAGCAAGATCGGCGTCGGCACGTCCGAGATCGAGATGTCGATGTCCTCAACCGTTGCCGCTTGTTGCAGATCGTCTTCGTAGAGCTCTGCGGGCTCGGACGACGACCCGTTACCTTCTTCGCCCGTTTGAGTCTCGACGGCCATTTCAGCTTGAAGGTCGACCTGCTCCGGAGTTTCAATTTCTGGAGCAATCTCAACCTCGACGCTCTGATCATCCGCGGTCGGCTTCGATTCCTCAATCGACTCGGCCCCAACTTCAGCAAATTCACTATCGGTTGGTTGGGTAAATCGCCCCGATATTGATCCGATCGCCCCTGTCAGACGTTCGGCAAGACGTGGTTCCTCGAGAACGTCTTCCTCGGGTTCCGAAGCAGCTTCCACTTCATCCGACGCAACCAGTGAGCCACTTTCAGAACGTTCCGCCGCTTCCTTTTCCGGCTGCTTTTCAAATTGATCGCGCAATCCGAGATCAACCTCGATGGGCTCTTCAGCCGTGGAGATATCAGGTACTTCTTCAATTTCGCTGATCGGAAACGAGGCTTCTATCGTTTTGTCGATCGTGTCAACTGTATCGACAACATCGGCCTTATCATCGCCCTCATAGTCGAAAGCAAGAATCGCGGAAGGCTCAGTCGTTTCCGGTTCCGCAACAGCGGGCTGGGCAAGAACCGGATCGGGAACAGAAACAGGTGAAGAAATAACGATCGTGCTTGAAAATGCATCGTCGCCGCTCGCCGTCTCGACGGCTACGCTATGCATAGAGATGCCGCAGTAGGGGCAGAATATATCGTTGTCGGCGACTTCTGAGTCGCATTCGTGACAGTTCTTCATTGAGAAAAGGTGAAATTCCCTACTGAGCTAGTTGGTGATCCTAAAACGTAAAAATGTCTTGCCTACAATAACTTCGTCGCCGTCATTGATGACCTGAGCCATTCCGGGCAAAAGTCGCCGTCCGCGATTAACGTAGGTGCCGTTGGTCGAACCGAGGTCTTCGATCATATAATGCCCGTCTTGCGAGCGAATCCTCGCGTGACGACGCGAAACCTTCGCCTCCGAATCGTGCGAATCGAGATCGACGTCGGGAAAAACGCCATTGTCAGCGTCCCAGCGGCCTATGATCGATTCAGAGCCGACGATACGAAATTCCGTACCGGGGCCATCGCCGCGTTCGATTATCAATTTCGCGTTCATCGTTCCGCCCGGGCCGGATTGACTAATGCGAACATCCGCAACCTGATCGACCGCGCCGTTTAGCGGCGGGATTCCGAACGAGGTTACCTGAGCCTGAACGGGCGGCTCAGAGATAATAGCGACGGGCGACGGCGTCTCTGTTACAGGAGGCACATATAGCGGTGCCTGGGCCGCGTCTTGCTGAAAGCGAACGAGCTTGGTCCCGCATTCATCGCAAAACTGCGACGTGTCGAGGTTGCCGGTGCCGCAATTGTGACACTTGATCATAGTGTTCTGATCCCAATGAGATTATTCAAAAACACGACGTGTTTACTAAACGACATTTTAGCGTTTAATCAGCCGTTCGTAAATGCTAAATCTATGCGGT
This sequence comes from Acidobacteriota bacterium, assembly GCA_031362825.1. Classification (GTDB taxonomy): domain Bacteria; phylum Acidobacteriota; class Blastocatellia; order Pyrinomonadales; family Pyrinomonadaceae; genus OLB17. Next base: position 8,323 of record JANLTF010000032.1, read on the forward strand.
AAGTACGTCAATTCCGAACGAGCGGTTATTCAAACGGTTTCTCCGTTCGATATCGCGGCAGAATTTTGAAACAATGGCAATAAATCGGTCGTAGTAGCGGTTTGTTGAATAATCAAACAAGCAAGCAATTTAAGCTGGTTTTTAATAATCGTTGAGAGGAAAACGTTAATTATGGCACTTAGCCGCAAGAGCAAGATCATCATTGGAGCGTCCGTTGTTGCTCTTTTAATAATTATTGTCGTCGCGAGTATTTTCGCGACACGCACGGATACACCTGAGGTCACAGTCGTTAAGGTTGAAAAGCGAAAGGAACTGAAATCGACGGTTACGTCGTCAGGCGAGGTCCGGCCGATCCAATTCGTCAATCTAACGAGCGAAGTCCAGGGCAAGATCGAAGAGATCACCAAGAAAGAGGGTGATCCTGTGACAAAGGGTGAGATCCTCGTCAGGCTTGATCCTGATCAGCTCTCATCAAACGCCGACGCCCAGCTCGCGGCCTATCAAACCGCACAGGACGATGTTCGTTCGTCACAAACGCAAGTCACCGGGGCACAGAATCAGCTTTCGCAGGCACAACAAGGATTGATGGCGTCGGATGCCTCAGTCACGACCGCCCGGCAGAATGTCGTAACAGCACAAACCGACGTTGATCGAGCTCAGGTTGATGTAAATACCTCACAACGCGAGGTTAACCGTAATGCTCAGTTGCTTGAATCCGGCGTTATCTCGAAACTCGAATACGATCAAAAGAAAGACGCACTGGAAACTGCACAAGTGGGCCTCAAGAACGCGAAGGCACGACTTGAATCCGCAAAGCTTTCAGTCAATGAAGCCATCGCGCGACGAAATCAGCAAGCCGTTGCCGTAAAGGATGCACGGCGAGCCGTCGATACGGCTACGATCGGCGTGGACAGCAGCCAGTCTCGAGCGAACCAGCAGGCCGCGGTTCTTCGCGGAGGCAAAAATCAACGTGACAAAACAGTCGTCATCGCACCGATCAGCGGTGTCATAGCCGAGATCCCGTCCAAAGTTGGAACGTTTGCCGTTGCCGGCCTTTCGACAACGGCGTTGATGACGATCGCTGATATGTCCACCGTCAACGTCGAAGTAAAAGTTGATGAAACATCGATCGACAAGGTCGAGGTTGGACAGAAAGCCAAGATCAAGGTCGATGCTTTCGGCGACAAGGAAATTGTCGGTGAAGTGATGCAAAAAACACCGCTTGCAGTAGGTAAATCGCAGACGAGCGGTGGCCTTTCGACGAACATCAACGTTCAGGAAGCTAAAGAATTCCGCGTCGTCATTCGCCTAAATGATCTGCCCGAAGAGATCAAGAGCGGCCTTCGACCCGGAATGAGCGCGACCGCCGAGATCACTACCAAAACTGTCGCTGATGCGATCGCCATACCCCTGCAGGCAGTTATTGAGAAGAAGCCCGACGCCTCGCCTTCGCCAACGATCCAGGGCGACGCTTCGGCAATGCCGATGGACAAGCCAAAACCTATCACAGGCGTTTATATCCTCGACGGCAACAAAGCTAAATTCCGCGAAGTCACCACCGGCATCATTGGCGAATCTGACCGGGAGATATTGACGGGCCTTGAGGTTGGCGACGAGGTCATCACAGGCCCTAGTCGGGTCTTAAACACTCTAAAAGAAGGTGCTGTTGTTAAAAAGCAGGTGAAAAAGGAAGGCGAGAACGCTAATAAGTAGAGGGTCTGACAACCCACCACTAGCCACTGACGAAATGTACAGATTTATGGACGAAGAGAACGGAAATGGAACGTCTGCCGAATCGGTGGTGCCGACCGCACCATCTGGCGAAGCACTGATCCTCATGAAGAACATCTGGAAAACTTACCAGATGGGAACTGAGGAGTTGCACGCGCTTCGCGACGTTTCGTTCGAGGTCAAAAAGAACGAATATTTGGCGATCATTGGCCCGTCCGGTTCCGGAAAATCGACACTGATGAACCTCATCGGCTGCCTCGACTCCCCAAGCAAAGGCGACTACTGGATCAACGGGAATCTCGTCTCCGACATGACCGACGACGAACTTGCCCGCATCCGGAACAAGGAAGTTGGTTTCGTTTTCCAGACGTTTAATCTGTTGTCACGAGCAACTGCATTGCACAACGTCGAGTTGCCATTGATCTACGCGGGAATGCGTGCGGCCGAACGTCACGACAAGGCCCAGGCAGCCCTCGCCTCCGTCGAACTCGGCGACCGTGTGATGCACCGTCCGAACGAACTCTCAGGCGGACAGCGCCAGCGTGTCGCGATCGCTCGTGCTCTCGTCAATCATCCATCGATCTTGCTCGCGGATGAGCCGACCGGAGCTCTCGATTCGAAAACCAGCGTTGAGATCATGCACCTGTTTGAGAAATTGCATGAAGAAGGAAATACCATTATTCTGGTCACGCACGAACCAGAAGTCGCCGAACGAGCCCATCGCATCATCACGATCCGCGACGGCCGCATCGAGAGCGACGAACGAATAAAATAATGGAATCGTTTCCGCCGTATCTTTCGATCACCTTCATGCTGACCACATTCGTGTGCGTCGGCATTCTTTTTTATGCGATCAAGAAAACTGTTTTCGACACTATCGCAGCAAAGATCGTCATATTCTCGATCGGCTTTTGGCTCCTGTTCACAGCTGTTCTTGCAAGAGGCGGTTTCTATGAGGCAACAGGCACAATGCCGCCGCGCGTCTTCCTCTTCGGTGTGCTGCCGGCAAATCTCCTGATCATTTCACTATTTGTCTTCGCTCGAAGATCATTTATCGAAGATCTACCGCTAAAAGGGCTTACGATCATGCACATCATCCGCATTCCGGTCGAGATCGTCCTGCTGTGGCTTTTTCAGGAAAAATGGATACCTCAAGCGATGACATTCGAAGGCTGGAATTTTGATATTGTGTCCGGCATTACTGCGCCGATCGTGTATTTCCTAGCTTTCCGTGGCGAGACAGTTAACAAACCGCTCCTCATTATTTGGAATGCAGTGGCTCTGATCCTCCTCGCGATAATTGTCACAACCGCCGTACTCGCGTTCCCTTCACCCGTGCAGCAGATCGCATTTGACCAACCAAACCGTGCCGTAATGTACTTCCCTCTTATTTGGCTTCCCGCGATTGTAGTTCCGATCGTTCTATTCGCCCATCTTGCCAGTCTCTGGAAATTGGCGACCGGGCGTGACGGCTGATACTTACATTTTGAAAAGCGTTTTGTATAATTAGCCGATAATGGGCATTCTTGCAACATTTCGTGTTGTGAACGAGTCGTTTCGACTTGCTTTGTTGAGTCTGCGGGCAAACAAACTGCGGACACTTCTCACGCTGCTTGGGGTTATCGTCGGTGTCACCTCAGTGATATCGGTTATCACAATAATCAGCGGACTCGACGCGACCGTTGCCACTGCATTCTCCTCTCAAGGTTCGACGGTTTTTAGTGTCGCTAAACGCCCGCTTGTCATCACCTCGCGTGAAGACATGATCAAGTTTAACCGGCGGAAAGAAGTAACAAAGGATGATGCCGAGGTAATACAGCGGCTCTGCAGGACTTGCAGCAGCGTTGGAATGGCCCTTAACGGTGCTGGACTGATCAAATTTGCGGAAAACAAGTCCGAAGGCGTGAGTGTCCGGGGACTATCGCTCCCGATGTTCGACATTGAGAATATCACGATCCAGGCAGGTCGTCGTTGGAGCGATCAGGAGGGTGTCGGTGGCCGAAACGTCTGCGTGATCGGCACCGACCTTCTCGAGAATGTATTCAATGGAAGGACACCCGATTCGGTGGTCGGCGAACAGATCCGCGTTGACGGCGTTCCGTTCGAGATCCTCGGCGTGGCAACACCATTTGGAAAGGTCCTTGGTTTTTCCCGTGACAATTTCGTCTATATTCCCTTTCAGGCGAGCCAGAAAATATATGGTTCGCGAAGTTCGATAACAATCCATATCAAGGTAGCCGATTCCGGCGATTTTGAATCAGCTAAAGACGAAGTGCGGGCCGTTATGCGGAACCGTCGCGGAAAATCGACTGCCGATGAAGAGGACGGCTTTTCCGTCGAATCTCAGGACGCGTTCTTGTCAATATACAGCAGTGCAACATCCGGGATCTATGCCGCAACGATAGCAGTTGCTGCAGTTTCGCTCGTGGTTGGTGGTATCGTCGTCATGAACATAATGCTCGTCTC
>JANLTF010000050.1:0-1816 GCA_031362825.1 Acidobacteriota bacterium
GGTCGAAGAAGCACAGACAAACCAGACCTCAGCGAACGGCATCTTGAGGCTTCAGTTATCTCCAAACGCATCCGCCGGCGGGATGAATATGCTGATCGCGAAACGCGGTAAAGATGTAGCATTCTTACCCGAAAATACCGACTATTACTGGCAAAGCGGCGGCAGTTGGTACAAGAAGAGCGAGTACGATCAGCTCCGTTGGTTCGTCTTTAACGACCGTAATCTTTACAAACCTAAAGAAGAGGTCGCGATCAAAGGTTATATTCGAAAGATCACCGGCGGCAAGCTTGGCGATGTCGAAGCTCTCGGCGACGCGGCGAATGGGATAACCTATTCGGTCAAAGATCCGCGAAATAATGAGATCGCGACAGGCACGACGAATCTGAACGCCTTTGGAGCATTCGATCTCAAATTCTCCTTGCCGGACAACGCTAATCTTGGCTACGCGCGCGTCGATCTGACCACGAACACGACTGCCTTCGGCGGCGGCACGTATTCGCATCAATTCCAGATCCAGGAGTTTAGACGTCCTGAGTTTGAGGTTTCGGCCAAAGTAGAGACCGAAGCTCCGCATTTTGTCGGCGGCAAGGCTATGCTGTCGGTCGAAGGAAAATACTATGCAGGCGGCGGGCTTGCCAATGCCGATGCAAATTGGACGGTGACGGCATCGCCAACCAACTACACGCCGCCAAATCGCAGCGACTACACGTTCGGAACGTGGACGCCGTGGTGGGGAAGTTTCGACGGGGAATATAGTGGCGGACGTGGCGGCTACGCCGGCGGTTCGTCGCAATCGTTCAAGGGCGTGACCGACGCGAGTGGAAAACATTTGCTCAAGATCGATTTTGAAACAGTCAAGCCTCCACGGCCCTACACAGTTTCGGCATCGGCTTCGGTGCAGGACGTAAACCGTCAGACATGGTCGGCCTCGACTTCGCTTCTCGTCCATCCGTCGGACCTCTACATTGGTGTGAAAACCGAGCGTACATTCGTGCAGAAGGGCGAGAATATCAAGCTTGACGCGATAGTCTCAGACCTTGACGGCAAGCTCATTGCAGGCCGCGACGCCGAGATCAAGGCTGTTTTGAAAGATTGGGCCTTTGAAAAGGGAGCATGGACCGACAAGGTCATCGACGAGCAAACCTGCTCGATCAAATCGGCCGAGACGCCGCAGAAATGCAGCTTTGTCGCGAAAGCTGGTGGCCGTTACACGATCACGGCGACCGTGATGGACGACAAAGAGCGTTTTAACGAGACCGAACTGACAGTTTGGGTTCCGGGCGGAAAGACGCCGCCTAAACGCAACGTCGAACAGGAAGTCGCACAGATCATCCCGAGCAAGAAAGATTTTGCCCCGGGCGATGTTGCCGAGTTGCTTGTCATCTCGCCGTTCACACCGGCTGAGGGCGTCTTGACACTTCGCCGCGATGGCTTGGTAAAGACTGAGCGGTTCACGATGAAGGATTCGTCGATCACGCTCAAGATCCCGCTCGAAGAAAGATATCTTCCCAATATCACGGCCCAAGTCGATCTGGTAGGAGCCGAATCGAGAACCAATGACAAAGGCGAGGTTGATGCAAAACTCGCAAAACGTCCAGCATTTGCGGCCGGAAATATCAATCTCTCGATCTCGACCGACACCCGCAAGCTATTTGTCACGGCCGACACCGTTGACAAAACGCTTGCTCCCGGTGGTTCGACCAAGGTCAATGTCGCGGTCAAAGACAATCGCGGCGAGCCGGTATCGAATAGTGAGGTTGCATTGATCGTTGTTGACGAAAGCGTACTTGCATTGACGCGTTACACGATTGCCGAT
>JANLTF010000057.1:0-3475 GCA_031362825.1 Acidobacteriota bacterium
GATGAGCTTTTGGTTTGTATTTCTTTTGATTCGTCGCGTGCCTCAAATGTGCTGCGTTTCGCCAACTCACTACCGAGCCAGCTAAGCGTTTCGGCGTAGTCCCGGCGAAGAAATGCATTATCTGGATCGCTTGCGAGAGCCTTTTCATAAAAGGCGAGCGAGCGTCTGAGATTTTGTCCTATCTCGGCGGACGCGTGTGAGGTTTTGCCGATGCCGCCGTAAATGCGTGCGAGATCCGCGATTGTCTCGCCCTTTTCGGGGTCGTCTGCGTAGATCTTTTCGCTGAGTTCGCGGGCACGAACAAAATACGTCAATGCCTTCGAAAATTCTTTTTGCCGCAGCCAAATCTGACCTATTCCAAATAACGAATAAGATGTGTTTCGTTGATAACCGGCATCATCCGGGCTGCCTCGTCTGAGCTCGTCGATGATCTCAAACGCCGACTGTAGAGCGTCAATCGCTCCATTCTTGTCGCCGCTACGCTCGAGAGCAGTACTTAGCGTCCTCTGATGGACCCATATTTTATAGTTATAACGTGTATCGGACTGATATCCGAGTTGTTGCTCGGTCCAACTACCCATATCGGTGCGCAGCATCGCTATCGCTTCCGAATACTCGCCGATATGGATCAAACTCTTGCAAATATTGAGATTGCTTGTGTAACCGAGCCGGTCGAAATCTTCGCTTTGGGTGTCAGTCTTTTCGAGTTCTGCTCCGAGAGTCCGTTCGCGTTTAGCCGATTCGAGCGACTCATTTGCACGTCCAGTCAGAAACAACATTGCCGAACGAGTGCTTTCGACCTCGTATAGCATCCTCCGAGTCGATAACTTGTCTGGTTCTCGATCAGTAACTCCGATCAATGCGGTTGCAGCCTTGTCTAGATAGCTCATTGCCTCAATGCTTCTGCCTCGAACCTTTTCGACATTAGAGAGCTCTATATAACCTTTCGATAACTGCTCCACATAATGGCCATTCTGCGGGTCGGCATCGATAGCTTTGAGGAAAAGTGCCACACCTTTTTGGTAACTTTCCTCGACTTGAGCAAGATCGTGGTTTGGCAAAAGCCCGAGGTTGTAATAACCCTGAGCAAGTTCATCCTGAAGCACAGGATCATTGTCTGATTCGGATGCGAGCGCGTCGAGCTGCTCAACGGCACGCGTTAAAAGAAACTGCCTCGCCTCCAGGCTCCCGGGCAGGTTTAGTATCTTATTGTGGAGATCAACCGCGAATGATGTGGAAAGCCGCCGCAGATTCTCTGCCCGCCGCTCAGCCTTTTCACCTGCGAGCCGGGCCTGACGTGCTTGCCACAGAGTCGCCGCAACACCGCCGATCAAAACCGCGATGATCGCAATTCCCGCCGCCGCCGCAAGACGGTTGCGCCCGACGAATCTCCGAAACCGATAACCAAACGTATCTGGCAACGCCGAAACCGGGCGCCGGTCGAGGTAGCGGCGAATGTCGTCGGCAAATTTCTCGATCGACGCGTAACGCCGCTCCGGCTCTTCGCGAAGGGCGACGGCAATCACATTTTTCAGGTCGTCATCGGCTTTGTCGTGGGCGGTCAGTTCGGACAATATCTTGCCGAGACTGTAAACGTCGCTCGGTGTCCCGATCGCTTCGCCGCGTATCTGTTCGGGCGAGGCGTAAGCCGGTGTCAAGGCACGCTGGCTCGTCTTTGTTTCATTGGCTTCGGTAGAATTAAGCAGCTTTGCGATACCAAAATCTAGCAGTTTCGGCTCGCCGTCAGCGGTAACAAGGATGTTCGAAGGCTTGAGGTCGCGATGGACGACGAGTTTTTGGTGAGCGAAGGCTATAGCGTCACACACTTTCAGAAACAGCGTCAATTTCTCTTTGACTGCCGCGATATCTTGTCGAAAATATTCGTCGATATTCACGCCATCGACGTATTCCATTACAAAGTATGGAACGCCGTCTTCGGTCGTGCCGCCGTCGTAAAGCCTTGCAATATTGGGGTGATTGAGCGAAGCGAGTATCTCGCGTTCGCGGCGAAAACGGTCGAGGATCGCATCCGAATCCATGCCGCGTTTGATTAGTTTGAGTGCCGCTTGCTGATGAAAATCTTGCCGCTCGGCGAGGAAAACGAGCCCCATGCCGCCGCGTCCGACCTCGTGAACGATCTTGTAATTCCCGATCACCGTGCCGTCAAACGCGTCCTTTTTTGCAAACGAATCGTGGACGATCTCGGCGGCGGAGATGTCCTGCATAAATTCGCCCGCATCGTCCCGCGACGCAAGCAACGAATTGACCTCGGCGATCAACTCCGAATCATCGCCGCATTTTGACTGGACAAATGCTTCACGCGAATCGGCATCGACAGCCAATGCGTCTGTAAAAATCTCTTTGATCTGCCGGTATCTTTCCGGGTCGGTTTCAGCCATCTGTGGATTTCAACTCACGAAACAGCCAGCTTCGAGCCATTTCCCATTCACGCTTTACGGTTGAGAGCGAAATGCCTAAAACCTCTGCTGTTTCTTCGCTTGTCAGTCCACCAAAAAATTTTAGTTCGACGATCTCTGCCTGTTTCTTATCGAGTCCGTTCAGCTTTTCAAGAGCCTCGTGCAACGCCATGATCTCGATGTCCTGCGTCTGAAAAAAGCTGATCGCTTCGTCCAGAACTAGGTGCGTCTGCCCTCCGCCCCGTTTCTCGGCTCGGTACGATTCGGCGTGATTAACCAATATCTGCCGCATCGAACGGGCCGCGATCCCGAAAAAATGAGCGCGATTTTGCCACGAGATACCATTTTCGTTCCCGATCAGCCTGATATAAGCCTCGTGCACCAACGCAGTCGGCTGGAGCGTGTGGTTTGCACGGTATTCGCCGCGAAACAAAGCCCCTGCAAGCTCGCGCAGTTCGCCATAGACGACAGGCAATAGTTCTTCCATTGCCGCCCTATCGCCGTTTCGCAAGATCTCGGTAATATTTGCCGTATTTGCCATCAATAAGTTGTGGGATAGACGAATTCTATACGGCTTTTTGCGATTTGTCGAAATTCTTTGAACCGTTTTGCTGCTAAGTTCTGCATGTATTTATGAGGGTTGGTATTTATTCAGAGCATGGAGATAGAAAATATGAAGAGTCTTTCAGCAATAGTCACGTGCTTATTAATTCTCACGATGTGGTTTTGCATGGCGTTCGAATGTTCGAGCGGCAGTGATGATGCACCAGGCGGCGGACGCGGTTCGGGCGGCGACGGCTTTAGCCGGGGCCATCGGCTATCGGGCCGTTGGAGCTGCAGCAGCCAAGGGATCAAATCATTCACTTTCCGATCGGATGGCACATTCACACGGGCTGGAGCCTCGTCCGGAACGAGTTCCGGCGGCGGCATCGAATATGCATCCGGCGAGGAAAACGATGGCCGTTATGAATTAAGCGGCAAGAAACTAAAGCTCATGACCGATGCCGGCGATACAGAAACGGCCGACATACACATCGTTCCATTCTCGGACGAACCGG
>JANLTF010000099.1:0-1890 GCA_031362825.1 Acidobacteriota bacterium
AAGGTTTTGACCGATCACCGATTTGCCGTATTTGAACCACCGTCGTAAAATCGCGGAAAGATGAAAACGCTCTACATCTTACGCCACGCAAAATCGAGTTGGGACGACCATTCACTCGCCGATTTCGAACGTCCGCTCAACTCACGCGGCCTCAAAGCGGCTCCATTCGTCGGGTCGCTGATGAAGGAACGCGGTTTTTCGCCCACAGCGATAGTAAGTTCACCCGCGATGCGGGCAAAGCAAACCGCAGAATTGGTTCGCGAGGCTACGGGGATTGAGAACGATATCGTATTCAACGAGCACATCTACGAGGCAAGCGTCGGGACGCTCGTTTCGATAATTTCTGATTTAGACAACGAGGTGGTTTTTGCCATGCTCGTGGGTCACAACCCCGGTGCCGAGGGCCTCGTCTATTACCTAACCGGCGAGGTCGCTCCGATGCCGACGGCGGCTCTCGTGGTGATCGAACTAAACATCGATAGCTGGACCAAACTTGACGGCGGCAGCGGCAAACTTAAACAGGTGATCCGCCCGAAAGACGAAATGCCCTAACCATGATCGGTTATTTGCCTGCCTCAAAACGGCAAACGAGTAGCTTGTTTTCGTATGCGGTGATGCATGTCTCACGGTTGAATGTGCGTGTTCGGCACTGCTGCTCAGGCCATTCACCGCCGAATTTAGTTTCGACACCGTCGCAGAATTTTGGCGAAGGGCTGGCCGCACTCAGGCACGCGTGGTCAAAATCGTTATTGCTCAGATCAAACGAGTCAGTGCTGTCGTTGAACGTCAGCGCCTTGGCCATACAGCCGTTCTGATCGGTCGTCATGCCAAATTTTTCGCCGTCGTTCCACGCCTTGTCGAGTTTTGCCCGTAGTTTTGGCTCGTGAAGACGATGATCCATGTAGTAATAAGCACCACCGAGCAGACCGATCACAACGAAAAACACCACGATCACAGTTGCCGAGATGCCAATAATTACTTTTGTTCCTGTTTTCATCTACTCCTCATTAAGCCCGGACGCTATTTGCCGAACCGTGCCGGGTTAATTTTCCTGCGCCGTAAAATTAAAGTCTGCGAGTTCGTCGGTAACGGTTATGGCTCTGATCGCCGGTTCGAAACGGTAGCGTTTTGAATGGATCTCCATGATATACGTCTGGCCGACCGGAACAGCATCAAATCGATAAAACCCCATCGAACTTGTCACCGCGTAGCGCACTAGGCCGTCTCCAGACGACATCGTGATGCGGACATTGCGTATTCCCTCGGCATACGCGGTCGTCACCCGGCCGCTTACAACAGCGTCGGCCGAACTCGGGGCGAGCGGTTGTCCGTTCCAAAATCCGGCGTGAACCGAGTACGGCGCTTGTGCCGCCTGCTGTCCGGCGATCGATTGTCCCGCCGTCATTTCAACTTTGTACGAGCCCGCCGTACTCGTTCCGCCACCCGTCGCGATGACAGATTGATCAAGCGTATAGCTACCGCCCGTCGCGATCTGTGAAAGTGATGAGATCGCAAACACCGATATCAAAGCAAGGATTGAATATAGATCTTGAGCACGCATTTTTCGCCCTTCTTCATTTGTTGGATTTTTCATTTGTTTCCTAATTCACGCAGATCTTTGCCGTCGGGTTCATCGCACAGACGATCTTGGTGAGAGCTTCGATCTGTAACTTTTGTTGGTTGAGTTGTTCGGCTTGCAGGGCTATCTGCACTTTTTGTTCTTTGATCTGCTCGGTCTGTTCTTTGGTTAGACCTGATTGGTTGCCGGATAAACTCGGCGGACAATTGGATAGGAAATTATTTCCGTTACGGCAGAGCGGTGTGTCGCTGCCTGTCCAAGAATTTATTGCCGTTAATTTAATTCCTCCCGTAGTCTCGAAAAGACCTGCT
>JANLTF010000119.1:0-2000 GCA_031362825.1 Acidobacteriota bacterium
CTGGTCGAGGCAAAACGAAAAAACGTCAATCGAACGCTCTAGTCGCGATGCTGCCGGCTTCGGAAGGTGTGGCGACCTTTGATGTCAAACGTTTCTTCAACGACGCCTTGCCCAAAGTGCTGTCGGCCAATCAGCCGATGCTAGACAAGATATTGGGCCAACTCAGTGAGATGGAAAACAAGACCGGCATCGACGTTCGTAAATTCCAGCAGGTCGCCGTCGGTGTGACGATGAAATCGAATGTCAAGAATAGTCTCGCTGTCGATCCGGTTGCCATCGCACGCGGCGATCTTAGTGCCGATTCGCTCATCTCGACCGGCAAGGCCGCCGCTCAGGGCAAGTTCCGCGAAGAAAAGATCGGCGACCGCAACGTTGTCATTTTCCCGGCGAAGGACGTTGCGAAGAAAAGTGTTCCGGCGGCCGCGATCCCAGTCGGCGGCGACGTTGTCGCCAGCGTGATAGACGGAATGCCCGACGAGATCGCGGTGACGGCTCTCGACACGACGACGCTCGTTGTCGGTTCGCTTTTGCGTGTTCGGCAGACACTTGATCGTCAGACGACCGTTTCGACTGAGATCACTTCGCTGCTTTCTAATAGCGAAAGCGCGGTCTGCACATTCGCGATGCGGGTGCCCGAAGGCATGGCAAAACTCGTCGATCTCGACAAAGATGCACTTGGCGAGAACATCAGTTCGATCAAGCTCATGTCCGGCTCGATGGATGTCACCGCCGCCGGTGCGTCGGTCGCGATGATGGCACGTACGGCAAAGGTCGAACAGGCAAAAGAGCTTTACACAATGCTTGACGGTATGATGATGATCGGAAAGGCATTTCTCGGCAATTCGAAAAAGCCCGAACAGAAAGTAATGGCCCGCCTGATCGAAAACGCAAAGATCGCTAATCGCGGCACCGATATCACGCTCAACGTCACGGTGCCTCAGGCAGATATCGACATGCTGGTTGCGACGATCAAGTAAGAATTCACCGCGGAGGCACAGAGACACCGAAGGCGGGAGATTGGAATCATCCAACTCCCGCCTTTTTTATCTCTGTGCCTCCGTGTCTCTGTGGTGGACTCTTATCGTCGGCGACGGTGAAAGCTCTGGTCGCGCTGCCGTTCGAATTGGTCTAGGTCTCGGTTGAATTTACGATCTTCGCCGAGGAGCGGGAAAAGCTGGAGGTCTTGTGAGAGGTATGCCGCACGGAGTTCGACCGGACGTGGGCCGGCTTTTATCACGCGGACCTTGCCGCCGCGGATATCCTCGATCCAGGCGGCGAATTCGTCGGCCCGTCCAACAGTAGCGGAAAGAAGCAAAAGGCGAATTCGCGGCGGCGAGAGAATGATCGCCTCTTCCCAGACGTGGCCGCGGTCTTCGTCGGCGAGGTAGTGGGCCTCGTCGAGAATGACGAAATCGGTCCGCACGTCAAAGCCCTCACGGAGCGAATCGAATAGCTGATTGCGATAGATCTCGGTCGTCCCGACGATGAGTGGCGCGTCGGTATTCTCTTTGCGGTCGCCGGTTAGAATTCCGACGTTTTCAGCTCCGAATTCGAGCGAGAATTCGGCGTATTTCGAGTTTGTCAGAGCCTTTAGAGGCGTTGTGTACCATGCCCTTTTCCCTGCGGCGAGCAGGCGGCGGATCTCTTCGCGGGCGATCCACGTTTTGCCACTGCCGGTCGGTGCTGTGACCAGAACGTCTTGGGTTTCGATCGCGGCGAGTGCCTCGAGTTGAAAGTCGTCGGGTTTGAAAGGTTTTTGCTCGGGCACGCCGATGCCGGACAGCAGGCGTTCGACCGCTTTTATCTGCCGCGGCGTTTGCGGAACGGCGACGCGGGCGGAACTTTCGCGTGCAGGATATCGTTTGTCCTTACGTTCTCTATTTGGACGCGAAGGGCGTTTTCCGCTGCGGTTGTTGTTTCGGGAGCGTGGCATTGCATTCGATGGTAAAGATATTTGAAAGGAAAGTCTAGTCTTTCGTATGTTCTGTCCCCTTTGTCTT
>JANLTF010000128.1:0-7425 GCA_031362825.1 Acidobacteriota bacterium
CCTATCCGGAATCGCAAAACGCAAGAAGAAATGAAAACTGGAGCCAACAAACCGCACCGTAGCTGGAATTTGCGACCCTTCGGATATATTTTGAGATTGAGGGAATTCAACGACTGAAAAACTCGAACGTCTGCGAAGAGATCGGGAAATTCATTTCCTAAAGCAGGAAAAACGCATCGACAGTTCGAAGTTGACATACTCGTTTTCCATGGAGGATTAAATTTGTGGGCGGCAACACCTGAAATGAGAAACGGGCACCAAATCGGCGCCCGTAACTTATTGACTTAATTGGCTCCGCAGGTAAGACTCGAACTTACAACCCTTCGGTTAACAGCCGAATGCTCTGCCATTGAGCTACTGCGGAATATGGCACGCCTTCTCAGGCGAACTTAAAGAGTAGAAATTTAGGCTGCGATTGTCAAGCGAATTGGCCGTAACTTATCGCTTCACGGCTTTTCTTGCCAACAACGCCGATGTTACGATTTAGCTTTGAATCGGATGCGAATACTGATCGTAAAGCTGAGCAGCATCGGCGATATTATTCATGCGTTGCCGGCGGCGGCGGCGATCAGGCGTGCTTTTCCCGAAGCTGAGATCTCGTGGGTTGTCGAGGCACGTTCGGCTGAGATCCTGCGAGGGACGTCGATCATTGATAATTTGATCGAGATCGATACGCGTTCGATACGCGCGAAAGTTCGCGACAAGGTGGTCGCAGAAATCTCGCGGCAGGCAAAATCGATCAGGGAACGTAAATACGACGTTGCCATCGATCTTCAGGGCCTCATCAAATCGGGTGCGATCGCCAAGATCAGCGGAGCCAAACAGCGTTGGGGCTTTGCAAAAAAAGATCTGCGTGAGTCCGCAAGCCGTTTTTTTCTAACAGGTACGGTCGAGATCGAGCCAAACACGCACATCATCCGCAAACACTTACGTCTCGCCTCGACAGCGTTAGGATTTGAATACGACGACACGAATCTAGAATTCCCGATAGCAACGGCCGCCGAACACCGTGCCGAAGCCGACGCGATAATCGACGAAGCTGGTGAGAGTTTCGCGATCCTAAATCCGGCCGGCGGCTGGGTGACAAAGCTCTGGCACGCCGAAAAATTCGGAGCCCTCGCCGACCGTATTTTCGAGGAAACCGGCATGACCTCAGTCGTCGCCACCGCCCCAAACGAGATCGAACTCGCACATAAAGTCGCCGCAAACAGCAAAACCGGCAAGCTGATTCTCACGCAACCTACATTGAAAGGGTTCTACGAACTGGCCAAACGAACACGGATTTATGTTGGCGGCGACACCGGCCCCACGCACATCGCCGTCGCCGCTGCGGCACCGGTCGTCGGCCTCTTCGGCCCCACGGAATGGTGGCGAAACGGCAGCCTAACCGGCAGCGACCTCTGCGTCGAACGCGTCGGACTGCCATGCCGCATCAACTGCCACCGCCGCACCTGCAACAATTGGATCTGCATGGACACAGACGTCGAAATCGTGATGGCTGCGGTCACAACCAGAATTACCGGCTGAGAACACAAGATTGTCATTATTAGCATCCTTCTGAACGCGGATCGGGCGGATAAAGACGAATTGATCTATGAATCCGTAAAATCCGCCTGATCTGCTCAATCCGCGTTCAAAATATCCTCGGTCGTCTTACAACTCTCGACTTTTCATTTCATAAGTCCCTATTTTCTATCAACGCCACCTTTGTGAGTCGTCCGATAACGCACCGATTTGAATTTCCGCTCAATAACGCACATAATCCAGAGTTTGTCTGATTGCGATGGTTTCTAAGAATAAACGTTTACTGCAGCGTGTGCGCGTTCCGCTTGGGTTTGTGTTTGCGGCTGTTTTTATTTTTTTTGCAGAGCCGACGGCCCTTTCGATGGCGGTCGGGGTTGCGATCGTGCTGGTTGGCGTTGCGATTCGTTCGTGGGCGTCGGGGCATATTCGGAAGGCCCGTGTGTTAGCCATTTCCGGTCCATACGCTTACACGCGAAATCCGCTCTATCTCGGCAGTGCGTTTCTCGGAGCCGGATTTGCGGCCGCAGCGGGAGTCTGGTGGCTTGTCCTGGTGTTTTTGATACTCTATATGAGCATCTATTTGCCGGTTATGCGCGTCGAAGAAACAGATATCGGCAACATATTCGGAGCCGAATATGACGAGTACAAGGCAAATGTGCCGCTCTTTCTGCCGCGTCTGACGCCATGGAAAAAGACGGGCACGAAATTTGATTTTCAGCTATACTTGCATCATCGCGAGTATCGAGCGGCCCTCGGTTTTGGCATCGCCCTGGCACTGCTCGCCGCTAAATCCCCCGTTTTGAATTGGGTTTATGAGAGCGCTTTTTAGAATTTCATCATTGTTTTTCGTCGTCGTGTTCGCGTCGTTGGGCGTTTCTGCGCAGCCCGAAACGCCGGCGAAGGCGATGCCGTTCGCAAACGGCGAAACGCTCACATACGAAGGCAAGATCAGCCGCCTCGCCATCAGCATCTCGATCGCCGACGTTGTATTTACGGCCGATCAGATCCCTGATTCGACCAACTACCGCATCCGTGCCAAAGCTACTTCAAAGGGAACTCTGCTCAAACTTTTCCGGTTCAGCTTTCTGCAGGATTACGAATCGATCGTCGATCTCGGCTCGCAGCGTGTGATCAAAACGACCAAACACGACGTGCAAAAGGAACGTATCCGCGACAGCATCGCCGATTTTGATTACACGCAAAAACGTGTCAACTATACCGAGACCGACCCGAACGACGCCAATCGTCCGCCGCGCCGCATCGCCTCAAAGATCGACGCACCGATGTACGATCTCGTCACCGGAATCTACTCGATCCGCACGATGCCGCTTTCGGTGGGCAAGAGTTTTGATATCTCGATCAGCGACTCGGGCCTCGTTTATGAGGTGCCCGTCCGCGTCACGAAACGCGAACGGCAAAAGACGATCTTCGGCAAGGTCTGGTGCTGGCGCATCGAGCCCGCCGTATTCGGCAACGGCCGCCTCATCGAACAAAAAGGCAGCATGATCATCTGGCTAATGGACGACGACCGCAAAATCCCCGTCCGCTCACAGATCAACACCACCTACGGCAAAGTCGATGTCCGCCTCAAATCCGCAACCAAGTAACCAACATTTAACACCTATAAAGCTTGTAACTTTCTTCACAAAGTCGCATAATGTATGTTGCGGCATTTTGCGTTATGAAGACAAAGATTACAAAGACGAAGAAACTCGACGAAAAAATGGCGGCCATAGGCATTGATCCATTCGCCACTGCGGTCGAAGAAACGGCGGCAAAAAAGCCAGCGGCTAAGAAAACTGCGGCAGTAAAAGCAACAAAGGCTGTAGCCGAAACGCCGAAAAAAGCGGTTCGTAAAACTGCCAAAACGGTCACGCTCGATCCATTCGCAGAAATGGCAGTCGAGGCCGTAGCTTCATCACCCGTCAAAAAGCGCTCCCGTACGACGAAGAAAGCGGCTCCCGCCGAGTCAACTGCAACAGAAACGCTTGCGGTCGGGCTGCACAAGGCAAGTACCAAAAAGGTAGTTAAGAAGACCACCAAAAAAGCAACCAAAAAACTAAATCTCGACGTCACCGCCGATCTCGCCGCGACCGAGCCGGACGTCAAGCTTTCGCCCGTTTTCAAAGCTCTTGCCGATGTTAGCCTGCCCGAACTCAAGCGGGAAAACCGTGCACGCCTCCAGATGCAGACGCCGACACGCCTTTATTTCTACTGGTCGATCCGCGAAAACCCGTGGCATACGCTGCGCAATGTTTTCGGCGACGATCTCGGCAGCTACATGCTGGTCGTCAAACTCATCGACACCAGGACCAGCCGCGAAACGATCAAACAATGCGAGGCCGAAGGGAACTTTTGGTTCGACGTTGAACCGGACGGCGAATATCAGGCCGAGATCGGTTTTTACGCTCCGAACCGTCCGTATTTCCGCATCGTCTATTCGAACACGATCGCTACACCACGACGTTCGCCCAGCCCGCGTGCCGCGACCGAATCGGACTGGACCGTGTCGGCAAACAAATTCGCCGAGGTGCTAGATGTCGCCGGATTTTCGCGTGACGCGTTTGACGTCGCGATGGCCGGTGACGATGTGGCGGCTTCGTCGGACGCTTCGCACACAGCATTTACGCGGCTTGTCGGCAATAACGACAACGACCTCCGAGGCATCGCTGCCGAAGAGATCCGTTACGCGCTAGTTGCACTTGCCTCAGGCACGACACTCGAAGAACTCCGCTTCCGCGTCAGCCCCGCATTGTTCGCAATATTGCAGGCAAGCGCGGCAAACATCGAGGCAGGCCGTGCAATGTCCGCGCTGACCGAGTATTTCGACATCGACGAGACCGAGTGGACCGAAGAACAATTCGGGCCCGCCGTTTACGGCGCCAGCCTCGTCAATTTTCCGCGAACGCTAAAGACAAAGGCCCTGTCCCCAAAATACGCCCCGCGATACAATCCGGTCAGTTCGCACAGTATTCGGTAGTTGTCAGTAGTCAGTTGTCAGTTGTCAGTAGTTATGCGATTCTTCGTTTAGCGAAAAACAACTGACCACTGACTACCGACCACTGACAACTGCTTATGCCAACCGGATATTTCAGCCTCATTTTACACGCTCATCTGCCGTTCGTGCGGCATCCGGAATATCCTGAGTTCCTTGAGGAAGACTGGCTGTACGAAGCGATCACCGAGGTTTACTTACCGTTAATTTTCATCTTTCAAACGCTTCACGAAGCGGGCGTCAAGCCGCGTCTCGCGATGAACGTCTCGCCGCCGCTGTGCGAAATGCTCGCCGACGAGATGCTCCAGACGCGTTACACGGCACATCTCGAAAACCTGCTCGAACTAGCAAAAAAAGAGCTGCACCGAACGCAGTCCGAGTCGCACGAATTCCAAGACGTTGCGAAAATGTACGTCGACAACCTCACGTCGTCGCTCAACCTTTGGAACGACCGCTACAACCGCAACCTCATCAACGCTTTCCGCGAACTGCAGGACGAAGGCGTCATAGAGATAATCACCTGCTGCGCGACGCACGGCTTTATGCCGTTAATTTCGACGATCGAATCACGAAGAGCGCAGGTGCAGATCGCGGTCGCAAATTACAAGAAACATTTCGGGCGCCAACCTCGCGGTATCTGGCTCGCTGAGTGTGCGTACGAGCCCGGCGTCGAAGATCTGCTGAAAGACGCGGGCATCGAATATTTTATAAGCGACACGCACGCAATACTTTACGGTGATCCGCGTCCGCGTTTCGGCGTGCATGCTCCGGTCGTCACGCCGAATGGAACTGCCGTTTTCGCCCGCGATGTCGAGACGAGTCAGCAGGTTTGGTCGGCTGAGATCGGCTATCCGGGCAACGATCTGTACCGTGAATTTTACCGCGACATCGGCTGGGATGCGCCGCTCGAATACCTAAAACCGCACCTTCACGAAGACGGCAGCCGCCGCCACTTGGGATTGAAATATCACCGCATCACCGGCCGCGACGTGCCGCAAAATCTTAAGCAGCCGTACATCCCGGCGTTAGCGCGCGAAAAGGCCGCCGAGAACGCGTCGCACTTCATCGGCGAACGCATAAAACAGGCCCACAAGCTCAGGGAGACGTTCGAAGGCCATCCGCCGCTCGTCGTATCTCCCTACGACGCAGAGCTTTACGGCCACTGGTGGTTCGAGGGGCCGCAGTTTATCGACTTCTTTTTCAAAAAGATCCACTTCGATCAAAACGACATTCAGTGCATCACGCCCGGCGATTTTCTCGACTCGGGCCTGCCGATACTGGTCCAAAAACCAACCGCCTCAAGCTGGGGCGAAGCTGGCTACTACAAGGTCTGGATCAACGAAGGCAACTCATGGATGTACCCATTCCAACACGACGCCGAGCGCAAGATGACGGTCCTGGCGGATCAGTTCCAAGTTCGAAGTTCCAAGTCCCAAGTTCCGGATCAAGAATTCGGAACTCGGAACCTGGAACTCGAAACCCGGATCTTAAATCAACTCGCGCGTGAATTACTTTTAGCCCAATCCTCCGACTGGGCGTTCCAGATCTATCAGGGCACGACGGTCGAATACTCCAGCCGCCGCTTCCAGTCCCACATCCAACGCTTCAACATGCTCGCCGATTTCTTGTCAGAACCACATGCGTCAGCGGGTGGCGTGATGCTAACCCAAGACCAGCTCGACCTCCTAACCGAGATCGAACACCGCGACAACATTTTTCCTGAGATAGATTTTCGAAGCTATATTTCCAAGTAGAAGAGGCTAAGGCACGAACGAATTCGGTATCGGCAGATCGCCTGTGATGCCGAACTGTCGGATCAGCGTTCCGGCGGTCGAGCGTTGGACGAACCATGTCGAGTTCGACGGGCGAAATACGCCGGCGTCGAATTTTCCGTCGCCGTCATAGTCGCCGGCAACGGGCAGGTCGCCGAAAGTTCCGAACGGGAATGAGTAGAACGAGAAGTTTTCGCTTCGCAGGATGAACCAATTGCCGTCGGCCGGCCGCCAGAAAGCGACGTCCGCCTTGCCGTCGCCGGTATAGTCGCCCTGAACCGGTTTGTCCGTCGCGGCGCCAAATGCCAGTGCGAAGACCGAGCCGTTCGAGCTGCGGCGGATCCACCATTCCGCACCGGACGCGCCGTTGGGGCGAAAGATCGCGATATCCGCTCTTCCGTCGCCGTCGTAGTCTGCGGGAACCGGTTTATCGCCCGCCGTGCCAAACGCGACGATGTCGGTTCCGCCCGCCGAACGCTCGATATACCAGGTATTCGTCGCCGTCCGGAATACTGCGGCGTCCGCTTTCCCGTCGCCGTCGTAATCAGCCGGAACCGTTACGTCCGAGCTCGTGCCAAACGGAAACGCGTAGAACGACATGTCTTCGGACCGCAGCACGAACCAGTTTCCGTTCGAAGCCCGCCAAAATGCGATGTCCGTTTTTCCGTCTCCGGTGTAATCGGCGGGAACCGGTTTGTCAGACGCATTACCAAATTGAGCTGCGAAATTGCCGCCGTTCGACGAACGCTCGTACCACCATTCACCGGCCGCCGGGCGATAGATCGAAATGTCGGTCTTGCCGTCGCCGTCAAAATCGAACGGAGCGTTGCCGCCGCCCGCTCCAAATATCGTAAACGTGATCAGCCTCGAAACGGAAAATCCGCTCGCCGCACCGGCGTCGGTCACATACCAGCGGCCGTAGAATGTCCGCCCAACGAGCGTTGGGTCATTGGGTATCGACAGCACCGCCGTGCCGTAGCCGTTCTCGGCTCTCGCACCGGACAGCGTCGTCTGCACACGAGCGAACGATCCGCCGGCCGGTATCGTAGTCCCGATCCCGGGATCGGCCGCGTCGATCACGAGCACCGCCGACGCTCCGCCGACGGTTTGCGAAACCGCGATCGCAAAGCTTGG
>JANLTF010000185.1:0-1518 GCA_031362825.1 Acidobacteriota bacterium
GCGGTTTCGTTTGTTACGGCGAAGAGGGAATATTGCGAGGCGGCGTGGCCCGCGGCGGCTTTGACGAGGCCGGTTTTCTTTTCGTCGGCAAAGACGGCGAGCTCGTATTTTTCGAGCTTTTCGAGGACGCCTTTGGCACGTTCGATGACGGTTTGCGGCAGGCCCGCGAGTTTGGCAACGGCGATGCCGTAGGATTTTGAGGCCTTGCCGGGTTGGAGTTTGTGGAGGAACACGACATTGCCGTCCTTTTCGGCTGCCGCTATCTGATAATTTTTTGCTCCGGGCAGGTTTTCGGCAAGCTCGGTCAGTTCGTGATAGTGCGTGGCGAATAGGGTCTTTGCAGAGTGCTCCCGCGAATTGTGAAGATACTCGGCGACGGACCAGGCTATAGATAATCCGTCAAAGGTCGAAGTGCCGCGTCCGATCTCGTCGAGCAGGACGAGGCTTCGCAGCGTTGCATTGTGGAGGATCGCGGCGGTCTCGGTCATTTCGACCATAAAGGTCGAGCGGCCCGATGCAAGATCGTCAGACGCTCCGACACGAGTCCAGATCCGGTCGAGAACTGGAAGCTTGGCCGACGAGGCCGGGACGAATGAACCGATCTGTCCGAGGATCTGAATGATCGCGACTTGCCGCAGAACGGTCGATTTGCCGCCCATGTTTGCTCCGGTGATAACGAGCAGACGGTCGGTCGAGTTGTTCATCACGAGGTCGTTTGGGATGAACGATGTGCCGAGCGAGGCCTCGACGACGGGATGACGGCCGCTCTTGATCTCGATCTCATCACCGTCATGCAAAACAGGGCAAACGTAGTTTCTTTTCGCGGCAACTTCTGCCAACGAGCAGAGTGAGTCTAACGTCGCAAAGGCTCTTGCGGTGGATTGCAGTTTGCGGGTCTCTTCGCAGACTTTTGAGCGCACTTGTTGGAACAGGGTGGTTTCGATCTGGGCGATGCGGTCTTCGGCACCTAGTATCTTCTGCTCCCATTCTTTTAGCTGCGGCGTCGAGTAGCGTTCGGCGTTGGCGAGAGTTTGGCGGCGTTCATAATCGTCGGGGACTCGCGAGACGGCGCCTTTGGAGATCTCGATGTAGTAGCCGAAGACGTTGTTGAAACGGATCTTTAGATTTCCAATGCCGGTGCGTGTTCGCTCTTTTTCTTCAAAAGCAGCGATGGTCTGTTTGGCAGACGTCGAGATGCCGCGAAGCTCATCGAGTTCGGCATCGTAGCCGTCGCGTATCACTCCGCCGTCAGTTACGTTTATCGGCGGCTCATCGCTGATCGCTCGGTCAATCAGATCGCGCGTCTCAGGCAACTCAAAAATGTTCTCAGACAAAACCTGAAGCAGGAGGGAAGTCGCGTCCGACAGCGTCTCGTTCACAAGCGGAGCTTGGCCGATCGAGCGACGCAGGGCAATCAGATCGCGCGGGCTTGCCGTTCCGTAATTTAAACGTCCGATCAGGCGTTCGAGGTCGCTCACGTCCTTCATCAGGAACCGCAGTTTGTCACGCAATATCAAG
>JANLTF010000186.1:0-5016 GCA_031362825.1 Acidobacteriota bacterium
CCGGTTTCGTCTGCCATCCGTTGCAGAAACGCTTTCGCCTTTCCTTGCGGGCTCTTGCCGATAAATCCGCCTTCTTTGCTCAGGTCGCCGACAAACCCGATCACATAGATCTGTGCTTCTGATTCGCGTAAGAGTTCGAAAAGCTGCTTTTCGTTGTAATAGCTATCGCGATCCTCGCCATCGGTAACGAGAATGATCGCCCGTCTCTTACGGTCGGTCGCTTTTGCCGACTTTTCATATTCCTCGACATTTTCAACCGCGAGATAAACTGCGTCAATGATCGCAGTCTGGCCACCCTCGATATAGAGGTTGTCGAGCGAATCGATCAAATCCGGCTTGCTGGTCGTAAATGGCTGCTCGATGCTGATCTTTTCTCGGCCGACAAACCTAATGATCGCGGTCTCGTCCTGCGAACCATTTGTGTTAACCAGGATCTTGCCGGCCTCGATGACCTTTTCTAGCTGGGGACGGAGCGAACCGGAATTGTCGATCACCAATGCATAATTGGTGGGAACCTCTGACCGCGAGAAATAATCTATCTGCTGGAGGACACCGTCCTCGTAGATCTTAAATTCGCCTTGCTTCACGTCATTTACGGGTCGGCTGTTCCGGTCGATCACGCGGACATTCAGGTTGACGAGTTCGGTATCGACCTTTTCGATCTTTGAGTCATCGAAGACGTCTATCGTAGGTTTTGGTATTGGCGTTGCGGTCGGAGAAGGCGTCGCCTTAGCGGAGCTTGCTGGCGTAGTCTGAGCATTCGAGGCAAAAAACGACTGGAACAGTAAAACTCCTCCAAATGCCGTGCCGGAAAGAAGAAGGTATAGGTTTCGTTTCATTTTCGCGTCGTTCCTATCGATAATTCGTATTCGGTGTCGCGTAATAGCCTTCGCGACCGCGAACCGTTAGACGCGGTAAACCGCGTGGAGGTTTGACCTTAGTTTTGACTTTTCGCCATTTGCCGTCCGGGGCAAAATCCTTTGGTGTGTAGCCAATAGCATACTGATGCCTGAGTTCGAGTGCGATTCGTTCAAAGATCTCGTCCATTTCGACGTCCGTTTCCGGATAAAACGATTTTCCGCCTGTAACCGAACTGATCTCGTCCAAAAACGCTTGCCCCTGCATACCCATTGAACTCGCCGTATCACCGCGGTTCATGATGCCGACCGAGTATGTGACCACATCGGCTTCTTTCATCAAGCGCCGAACCTCGCCAAAATTATAGCGCGAAGCGTTGTCTTGTCCATCACTAATTATCAACAGGGCCCGTTTCTGATGCGATCCGCGGGTTACACGTTCGATGCCAAGATAGACGGCGTCATAAAGTGCCGTGTTGTTTTTAGGTTGAACAAGCGTCAGTTTCTGGAGAACGGCCTCGCCGTCCCGTGTGCGATCGAGCAACAATTGAGCGCGGCTGTTAAATGCAATAAGGAAATATTCGTCCGACGGATGGCTCGTAAGGATAAATCTTGAAAGAGCCTTCCGAGCCTTAGTAATCTTATCGCCGCTCATCGATCCCGAAACGTCAAACAAAATACCGACCGACACAGGTGCATCACTATCGCTAAAAAATGTGATCTCCTGTGGCTCGCCATTATCGGTTATTTGAAATGCATTTTTATTAAGGCCCGAGACGTATCGGCCGTATAGATCGGTTACTGTTAGCGTGAGGGTAACGAGATCCGTCTTGACCTTGACCGGAGCGTTATCGTCATCCGCAAGCGGTGGCGTCGGCGTTGCTTCCTGGGCGTTGATCGCGCTCAACAGCGACAGAAACAAAACGCCTGCAAACGCCGCCCGTGCAACCAAAGGCCGTGCCAAAACTACCAACGCATTTAAGGCCATAAAAATCTCCCCGAGGTAAACTACATCTTAGGTAATGAACAAAACTCACGCAAGATAAAAATTGAGATGTTCGACGTTTAATTTAGGTTGTTCCGAGTAGCTCAAAAATCGCCCAAAATTCTTAGCGTGCAACATTTATCGGTTTCCTGCGTGATATAATCCGAATAGTCCTAAAGACACTCTTTTGATTTCGTAGCTTCTTGTGGTTATGGATTCAAGGTATGCTCACTTTTGGCTTTCGACAACGTTCTTATTTATGGCTGAATTCATTTGCCGTCTCGGTACACCATCAGGCGAGATCGTAACCAAAGTAGTCGAAGCAGCTGCGGCGGCTGATGCGCGGATCAGGCTCGAGGCTGATGGTTTTCGCGTCTTCGCGATCTCCTCTGCTGAAGAAGGGCTTTCGTCGATGCTCTCGATCGGCGGTTCAAAAAAAGCGAAAGTTAAGGCGGCTGACTTTTTACTGTTTAATCAGCAGTTCTCCGCGTTGCTGCGTGCGGGAATTCCGGTCCTTCAGGCGATCGGTCTGCTCAAAACGCGATCAGGATCAGCTAATCTGCGCACCGTCCTGGTCGATGTTGAAGAAAAGATCAAAAACGGCATTCCGCTTTCCGAAGCGTTTGAATCACAGGGAATCTTTCCCCGAATTTATACTGCATCGATCCTTGCTGGCGAAAAGAGCGGTGCCCTAGACGACGTTCTCGAACGATTTGTAATCTACCTGAAACGCAGCGTCGGAATTTCGCGAAAGCTTCGCGGAGCATTGGCATATCCTGCATTTTTGCTGCTTGCGGCAACGCTGATGGTCGCTTTTTTGACGTTTTACATCGTCCCGCGAATGTCGGACCTTTTCAAAGGTCTGAGTGCGAACCGCGAACTTCCGACGATCACTGTAGCGGTTTTGGCTTTTTCGAACGCTATAGTCGGCAATATCTGGTGGCTGCTACCGCTGATCATTATCGTTACCGTTGCGATGGTTTTGTGGCTTAGAACACCGGGCGGCAAGCTGATATTGCACAAATTCCTATTGCGTATTCCGGTCGCCGGACAATTGATCCGTAATATGGCTGCGTCTTCATTGACGCGTTCGCTTTCAACCTTGTTATCCGGCGGAATTACCGTTCCTGAGTCTTGGGACATCGCATCCCAATCGATCAATAATCTAGAACTTCGCCGTCGCAGTCAAAACGTCTTGCCGATGATCCGCGAAGGCCGCGGCTTTACCGAGGCTCTCGATCAGGCAAACTGGCTCCCTGAACTCGCTCTTGACATGATCGGTATCGGCGAAAAATCAGGCAGTTTGCGCGAAATGCTTGACGAGGTCGCAACGTTCTACGATGCCGAGGCCGAAGTGCGGCTCGAACAGCTCACGACGTTGCTCGAACCGGCGATCTTGCTTTTCATGGCCGGAATTGTTGTTATCATTTTGCTGGCGATCTATTTACCGATTATCCAGACAATCTCGTCGGGCCCGTTCGGCGGACGAAAGCAGTAGCGTAATTTTATGAGTGTCGAAACCGAAGAAGTAGCTGTAAACAATCCGTCGGCCCCAAAGATCGAGCTTTCCGATTTTCTCGAGAACGAACCGCCCGAAATGATCGAGGCCAAGGTCTTGGCGCGTCGATATCGTATGCCGTTCATCGATCTACTGCCGCCCGACGGCCCTTCGCCGGTCGATCATGACGAACTCGCTCGCCTGCCGGTGGATCTAATGCTGCGTAATCAGTTTGTCCCGCTCAAACGCGAGGGCAACAACCTCCACGCCGCGATGGCCGATCCGACCAATCTCGAACGCCTCGACGAACTCGAAAATGTGCTAAATATGCGGATCGTGCCGTATGTTGCGACCGCCGGTTCGATCGATGTCGTCTTACGTAAAGGTGATTCGACTCAGCGTGTGTTGCAAGAGGCCGCTTCCGGATTTAAGATCTCGCTCGTCAAAGAGACCGATCAAGGCGAAGAGGTTCTCGACCTTGATCGGTTGGCGTCCGACAGCGACATGTCGCCGATCATCAAACTGGTCGACACGATTCTTTACAACGCCATGGAATCGCGAGCGTCCGATATTCACATCGAAACGCGCGAACGCGACGTGCAGGTCAAGTTCCGAATTGACGGCGCGTTGTACGCCAAGGTCGATCCGATCGACATCGCTTATCACCAACAGCTCATCTCGCGTATTAAGGTCATGTCCGAGCTCGACATCGCCGAACGCCGCATCCCGCAGGACGGCCGTTTTCGCGTGCGTTACAAGGGTCGCACCGTCGATTTTCGCGTGTCGATCATGCCTACGGTTTTCGGCGAAGACGCCGTTATCCGTATCCTCGACAAAGAGCAGATCAACGAGGAATTTAAGAATCTCGACCTTAATGTAGTTGGATTTGATCCTGACGATGTTGCTCGATTTCGGCTCTATATCAAAGAACCATACGGAATGGTTCTGGTCACAGGCCCGACCGGTTCGGGTAAAACGACCACGCTTTACGCCGCTCTCAACGAGATCCGCAACGAAGAAGACAAGATCATCACCATCGAAGATCCGGTCGAGTACCAACTTCACGGCATCGTGCAGATTCCGGTCAACGAGAAGAAAGGACTTACATTCGCTCGCGGCCTGCGTTCAATCCTCCGTCACGACCCCGACAAGATTATGGTCGGCGAAATTCGAGACGAAGAGACCGCCCAGATCGCCATCCAATCGGCGCTGACGGGCCATCTGGTCTTTACGACGGTTCACGCCAACAACGTTATTGACGTTATCGGCCGATTCCTTAATATGGGCGTCGAACCGTATAATTTTGTGTCTTCGCTCAACTGCGTACTCGCTCAGCGGCTCGTCCGTCTCCTCTGCCCCACCTGCAAGCGTGCATATCCGCCGACGCCCGAGGAATTGGCAGAATCGGGACTCCACCTCAAAGACGTGGGCGATATGACATTCTATAAAAGCGTCGGCTGCGACGCCTGTAACCACACCGGCTATCGCGGACGAACCGCGATCCACGAACTTCTCGATATGTCCGACACCATCCGCGAAATGATCATCGAACGCCGCCCCGGCTCCGAGATCCGCCGCCAAGCCGAAAAAGAAGGCCTCTCGTCACTCCGCGAATCGGCGGTGAAGAAGGTGTTTCTGGGCATGACGACACTACACGAGATCAATCGCGTGACCTT
>JANLTF010000226.1:0-1691 GCA_031362825.1 Acidobacteriota bacterium
AAGACAAAATGGGCATCGCGCTCAATCGCCTTGCTCAGGAAGATCCCTCATTTCAGGTCTCGAGCGACCACGAGACGGGCCAGACGATCATCGCCGGTATGGGCGAACTTCACCTTGAGATCATTGTCGATCGTATGAAGCGTGAGTTCGGTGTCGAGGCGAACGTTGGTAAACCGCAGGTTGCTTACCGCGAAACGATCACTGCCGGAGCACCGGGCAAAGAGATCTACAAGAAACAGTCGGGCGGCCGCGGAAAATTCGGCCACGTCGAGCTCGAGATCGAGCCGGCTCCGGGAGAAGGATTTGTCTTCGAAGACAAGATCACCGGTGGTTCGATCCCTCGTCAGTTCATCAAGCCGACGATGGAAGGCGTTCGCGATGCTATGCTTCGCGGTTACCTCGCCGGATACGAGCTCGTGGACATTCGCGTGCGTCTGTTGTTTGGTTCGTATCACGAAGTCGATTCGGATGAAATTTCATTCAAACTCGCTGGTTCCTATGCGTTCCAGGACGCAGTGAAAAAGGCAAAGCCCGTCCTGCTCGAACCCATCATGCGTATCGAAGTCGTTACGCCTGAAGAATATATGGGTGCGGTAAACGGCGATCTTAACCGTCGCCGCGGCCAGATCGACAAGATGGAACCGCGTCCGGGCAATGTTTCAGTCGTCACGGCATTTGTGCCGCTGTCGGAAATGTTTGGATACACGACCGATCTGAGAAGTTCGACGCAGGGACGTGCAACGTCCAGTATGCATTTTGAGCGATATGCCGAGGCTCCGCGTAACGTCGCTGAGGAAGTTATTGCAAAGATCAAGGGAACGGGAGCTAGTACTTAGGCGTTCGGGTTGAAACGGTTATGCCGATCATCAGTCGATTCCTGGGAATTGTTATTTCGATGTATTGGAACGACCACGCGCCGCCGCACTTTCATGCAAGGTATGGCGAATATGAGATGAAGGTTTTCATTCTCGACGGCGTTGTAGAAGGTACATTTCCGAGACGAGCATTGCGTCATGTTTTGGAATGGTACGAATTGCATAAAGAAGAGCTTTTGGCTGATTGGCAACTTTGTGAAAACAAAGAAATGCCGAAAGCGATTAAGCCGTTGGAGTAAGAGATGATCTTGCACGTAGTTGAAGCAAAGCACTTGGGTGGTTACAGAGTGGAAGTCGGCTTTAACGATGGAAAAAGAGGCGTTGCGGATCTAACGGAAGCCATAAAAGGCGGAATCTTTGAGAATTTAAAAGACGAGAAGGAATTTGCCCGCTTTGTCGTCGATCCGGAACTCGATACTTTGGTTTGGGCAAACGGAGCAGACTTGGCTCCTGAGTATATTTATTTTCAGGCTTTTAAGAGCGAACCAGAGCTAAGGCCTAAGTTTATTGAGTGGGGATATTTGGCTGATTAATATTTGAGGTACTGAGACTATGAGCAAAGAGAAATTTGACCGGAGTAAGCCGCACGTAAATATTGGGACGATTGGACACGTGGATCACGGCAAGACGACATTGACGGCAGCGATCACGAAGGTGATGTCGAAGCATAACGCAAAGATGACGTTTCGTTCGTTTGATTCGATCGACAACGCGCCTGAAGAGAAGGCTCGTGGTATAACGATCGCGACGTCGCACGTTGAATATGAGACGGCGAACCGTCACTACGCACACGTCGATTGCCCGGGCCACGCTGAC
>JANLTF010000460.1:0-3982 GCA_031362825.1 Acidobacteriota bacterium
GTCGCCAATTCGCCCGAGCGTTTCGAGATCGTAAGGTTTTCCGATCACCGGCGTGTCGTCGATCTTATAATCGCCGGTATGGATGATCGTACCAACCGGCGTGTGGATCGCAAGCGAAAAACATTCCACCAGCGAATGCGACGCGTGGATAAACTCGATTTTGAAATTACCTATCTCGACGATGTCGTTCGCCTTGACACGGTGCATCAGCACGTCATCAAGCATATCGAACTCGACAAGGCGTTTTTCGGCCAGGGCAAGCGTAAAACGTGATGAATAGACGGGCAGATTGTATTTCTTGAGAATGTAGGCGAGTGCACCGATATGGTCTTCGTGGCCGTGGGTGAGGATGATCGCCGTCATCTCGTCGCGATACTCTTCGAGAAAATCGAAATTCGGTATCGAGATATCGACACCAAACGGCGTTTCCTCAGGAAAGCCCATTCCGGCATCGACGATGATCATTTCATCGCCATACCGTATGCCCATGCAGTTCATCCCAAATTCGCCGATCCCGCCAAGCGGTATTATTTCAACTTTTCCCATGTTCTGTTCGCACGCCCTTGTCAAAAGGCTGAGTATAACACATAGCACGGCTCGCGCTTTCCTTTGCGTCATCTGCGACTCAGCGTGACTATGTCACGCTGAGTTGCCAAGTACGCAAAAGTAAGGAAAACAATTTTTGATTATCTGAAACCAAACGTCATTTTAGAGCGTCTTTTCCAGTGACAACAGATTTATCGGAGTCAAAGTTATGAAAAAGCAGCTTTCAGACGAACAACTCGACCAGTTAATGAGAAATCTCGTCAGTGATTCCTCGCTCGAGGATTCGGCTATCAATGAGATCTCCGATTCACCTACACTTTGGTGGTCGGTGCAGCGAGAGATCAATGCGCAAAAAGAGATCCGTTCACCGTGGCCGCCGGCATTGCGACGCTGGTTGATGGTCGGCGTGCCGGCATTTGCCGCCTTGGCTCTGGTTGCTATTTTCATATTCCGTCCAACAGGTGAGACGACGGAGAAGGCGGGATTGCAGCAGAATGTGACGACGGTGACGGCTGAGACGCCTTCCCCCACAGTTTCTGAGCCGGCAGTTTCCGCCAATAGTGTTTCGCAGCCTGCATTGGCTGAAGTAAACAAGCCCATCAGACGCACCGAACGGCATGGTGTGGGCTTAACGGCGTCGGCTCAGAAGAATGCGAAAACAACGGCCCCATCAACCCGGGCAGCAGACAAAACAGAGATCAAGTCGGATTTTATAGCCCTTTCGTATGCACGAAATCCGGAAAGCGGACAGGTAGTTCGTGTAAAGGTGCCGAGTTCGATGATGGTTACGCTCGGCCTTGTTTCCTCGGTTGAAAAGCCGTCTAACCTGGTTGACGCTGAGGTCGTGGTCGGCGACGATGGTACGACCCACGCGATTCGTTTTATTCGTTAGTTTTTATTAGTTCCTGGAGTTGGTTATGAATACGAAATTATACTACGCAATTATCCTTACGTTCGTTTTTACGTTCACTGCATTCGGCCAGCGTCCTCCCGGCGGCGGCGGAAATCCGGGTCACGGCGGCCCACCGAGAGGTGATGGTCCGTTTGGACGCGATGGCCGGCCGGGCGAAGGTCGTCCGCCAATGGACGGGCCTCGCGACGGCAGACCTGATGGACCGCCAAACGGCGATTGGATCAAGCCGCACGACACTAACGACAATGGCACGCTCGAAGCAGACGAATTTCAATCTGCCGCCGAACGCACGTTTGCCGACCTCGATCGCAACAGCAACGGTACTATCGAATCAAGTGAATTGCCGCCGCGTCCACGCGAAGGCCGTAAACCGGGAGAAAATGGCAAAAACATGTTGCCACCATTCTTTTTCGAAGAGCAGATCGGAAATGGCGCGAATCTGAGCAAGGCCGATTTTGACCGTCTCGTCCGTGGTGTTTTTAACGAGATGGACATGGATCAAAACGGGTCGGTTTCCAAGTCCGAAGCCCGCAAACAGCCAAACAAGGAAGGTAAGAGGCGTCCCGAAATGGCTCCGAACGCACGGTTTATCGCTGCGGAGTTGCGATTTGGTGACAAGCTTGTAAAAGGACAGCCGTTTTCGGCGGATATTGTTATAGAAGACACACGACGATTGTTTGACGGCTCTACCGTAACAAAACAGATACGCGGGGCAACATACCGTGACACCGAAGGCCGTACGCGACGTGAACAGCCTCTCGAGATGGTTGGCGGTATTAGCATTGTGGGCACCGACAATAAACCGCAGATGCTTGTCTTTATAAACGATTTTGCCGATGGTTCGCAGATCTTTCTAGATGTGAGTAATAAGATCGCCCGGAAGCACCGCCTCGGGGCCGGACCCGGTCCGCTTGAACCAAGACAACCCGAAGGAGCAAAGACTGAAACCCTCAGCAAGACGACGATCGAGGGAGTTGCGGTCGAAATTACGAGGGTAACATTCGAGATCCCAATAGGTGAGATAGGTAATGACAAACCAATTCAGGTTGTAAGCGAACGCTGGTACTCACCCGAGCTGCAGGTGATCGTAATGTCCCGCCACATCGACCCTGTAGCTGGTGAACACGTATTTCGGCTCACTAATATCAAACGAGCAGAACCGGCCAGTCACCTTTTCACGATTCCCAGCGGCTTCAAGGTCGAAGAGAAAAGGATGAAGGATCGCGAAGAAAAGTAGGTTTTTGTCAGCAAGAAACTTCCGTTCGACTTGAAGATAATGCTCGAAGAGGTTATAAACATCAGCTTGCACACAGAGGCTCAATTACCGACGATCGACTTCGCAGACGAGGCGCCGCTGGCTGACGAGCGTCTCGTGCAGATGACCCTTGCGGGCGACGAAACGGCCTATGCCGAGATATTTGAAAGATATAAAAGGCCGATGACGCGTGTGGTCGGACGCTATTTCCGGGAACGAAGCGAGATCGAGGAATTTGTGCAGCAATCGTTTACAAAGGCCTATTTTTCGCTCAAGAACTTTCGCGGAGGCGAGGATAAATCGTTCGCGGCCTGGATGACGCGGATAGCGATAAACGTGTGCTACGACGAGTTTCGCCGTCGCGGCCGCAAAGGCGAGAGCCTCTTTTCCGAAATGAGCGATGCCGAGAACGATTATCTCGAAACTGTCGCCGACGGACGAAAAGCCTCGGCCGACCGGAGGCTCGTGGCCTCGGAATTGGCTAAGAAGGTGTTGTCATCGCTTGATCCAAAGGACCGTATGGCAATGACGTTGGTTTATTCGGAAGATTATTCGCTAAACGAGGTCGCCGACGCGATCGGAATTACAACAAGCAATCTGAAATCGAGATTATTCAGATGCAGAAATCAGATAAGAACAAGGTTCGGGCATTTATTTACATAGATCGTATTTTTGGAGGGACGAAATGAGAAAGCTTAAATTGGGTGTTTGCCTCGCATTCATTCTCGGTTTTATTGGATTTGGGCTATATAAGTCGCAGCTGGCGGCCGGTCAGACCGGGACGCTGTCGGCACCAACCGGTGTGACAGCTACTGATAATGCTTATAACAACAAAGTCGGCATATGGTGGGATACCATTCGCGGTGCGACCAATTATAGAATTTTTAGGAATGCGACGAATAATTCCGAGACTGCTTTAGATGTGGGGACGACCCCGGCAAATACATTTTTTGATGTTGCTGCGGCACCCGGCACCAATTTCTTTTATTGGGTTCGTGCGGAAAACAGCACGACGACCAGTAGTATGAGCAGCCCCGATCAGGGATCGCGAAGCGGAACTAACCAGCAAGGCCCAGTCCCGCCGCTTGAGCCGCCCCCTGTACCGCCAGGCAATCCGGCGACAGCGACTAAGACCTATCTTGGCAAGGCGTTGTTTTGGGACGAGCAACTTTCGTCAACGCGTACAGTTTCATGCGGAACCTGTCATCATTCGGCAAACGGCGGAACCGATCCTCGTTCTGTCCCCGCAACCGCAACATCGACGCATC
>JANLTF010000295.1:0-8812 GCA_031362825.1 Acidobacteriota bacterium
ACATATCGACCAGATCACCGATATGGTGCTGGCCAAGCTTGGCGGTGACGACGACTGTGCGACGTTTTGCCATGCCGATGTGCAGCGGATCGTTGACGCCGGTGCCGAGCGAATCGGGATCGTGCTTGGCGAGACGGCGACGGCCCATGACTGGGCGAGTTTGATCGACCACACGCTGCTAAAGCCTGAGGCCGCCGAGTCTGATATCAAGAAACTGTGTGCCGAGGCCGTTGAGTTTGGCTTTGCCTCGGTCTGTGTGAATCCCGGTTGGGTCAAGAAGGCAGCGGCATTCTTGAAGGGAAGCGGTGTGCCGGTTTGTACCGTTATCGGATTCCCGCTCGGGGCGACGCTGCCTGACGTAAAGGCTTACGAGGCCCGTCGTGCGATCTTTAATGGTGCCCGCGAGGTCGATATGGTGATCAATATCGGTGCCCTCAAATCAGGTGACGATTGCCTCGTCGAGGACGACATTCGAGCCGTGGTAGACGCCGCCCACGAGAACGCGATCCTCTGCAAAGTGATCATAGAGACCGCATTGCTCACGGACGACGAAAAGGTGCGTGCCTGTCTAGCCGCCAAGAATGCGGGAGCCGATTTCGTAAAGACCTCGACCGGATTTGCCAAAGGCGGAGCGACGGCCAACGATGTTTCCCTGATGCGTCACACGGTCGGCTCGGCGCTCGGCGTCAAGGCTTCGGGCGGCGTGAAGGGAATCGAAGACGCTCGTGCAATGTTCGAGGCCGGTGCGACGCGTATCGGAGCTTCGGTCGGAGTCAAGATCGCTCAAGAGGCGAGCGGAATGAAGACCGAGGCAAGCACTAGCTCTTATTGATTGTAAAAGTGCTACTTCTTAACGAAGTTAAAGATAATAAATCCGTCCGCTTTTACGGCTCTTCCGTCCACGACGACAGGTTCGAATTTCGATTTCTTGATAGCATCGACTGCCGAAAGTCGCAGATTCTTTGGGCCGGAATTGGCCTCGGCTGAGATCAACTTTCCATTCTCATCCAACGAGATCAGCACCGTGACCTTTCCCTGAAAGCCCATTCTACGATCAAGTTCAGAGTAGACCGGCGGCATAAGTCTCGAAGCGAAATTGTTGAGAGCTCCGATCTGTACCGGCCCGGCAGGCTGCGAAACGGGTGCCACGTTTGCTGGCTCGACGGCTGGTTTTGTTTCGGCCTTCGTCTTTTCGGCCATCATTTTCGACAATGCTATTTTCGCGGATTCGTTTTGTACATCGAACTCTGTCGCTTTTTTATAGTCAGCGATCGCCGCGTCGATACGGCCGAGTTTTTCGTGTGCTGATCCGCGGCCGAAATACGCTGCGGAACTCTGCTCGACCTGGATCGAAGTATCGAAATCGAGGATCGACGCCTCAAATTTGCCTTGCCTTACAAGAGCGTTGCCGCGTTCGAGACGCGATTTTGCATCGCCCGGACGAAGATCGATCGCACGATCCAATTCCGGAAGGGCTGCTTCGAGATCACCTTTTTCGAGATGGGCCTTTGCCCGATTCCAATAAAAATCGAAGTTTGGCGGAGCCAGCGATACCTTTGGTGTAAGCGATGCGATCTGAACAGGTTCAGGCGTTGTCTCCACTGTTTCTTTCGGCGTCTCTTTAGCGGCCGGAGCCTTTTCGCGAATGGCTGTCAGCAGTTCGGGATAGGCACCCGTACTTCCAAGCTCCTTTTCGATCTCCGGCGTCAACGTGAAAGTGATGCCGCGTGTTTTGACCGCTTCGGCGAGGATCTTATTCTTTTCGACGATCTCGGCTTTCTTCGAACGCAATGCGATCAGAATATCGGCTAGGCTAAGTTGTTTGTTCTGGCCAAGTGCCGTGAAGAGCGACCCCGAGGAAAGCAAGATCGTAACCAAAAACAATGTCGGAGTAAACAACCGACTGACCTTTTCACTATCAAACTTAAACATACGACTACTCCTAAATGTGGCAATGCTCACTAGTTATCGTTGATCAGATCGTCCACTGTGACGCTCTTTTTCGGCTTTGCCGCGGGTTTTTCGATTGGCTGAGCCTCAGTTCGTTTGGGCGGCTTAACGTCTGCGACCACAGGCCGCGTTTTAATGGAATCTTGAGGCTCAGCAGGCACGTCCTTCGTTTCAGTGACGGGGTCGGCCGAAACCGGTTCTTGCTTGTTCGCCACGACTGGTTCGGCCGCGGGCAACGGCGTACTGACAGCGACCGGCTCTTTCATCACCGCAGCACCGTTATTGAATTCTGCTCCGGCAACGCTGCTACCCGCCGATGCGAAAGAAAAAATGCCCCACACTGCACCGGCAACCACGATCACACCGGCAATCGCGACGTACGCCCAGCGGAGTGTTTTTGATCTCTCTGTAGTTTCCATGCCGTCCATACCCGAAAAAAACGTTGCGGTTTGTTCGGCGGATACCGAGATCGTCTTTGGAACAAGCTCGATCTCGGGCTCGGTCATCAGGAAATCGTCGTCCGATGAGGTGTCGAAGATCAACGCGGCAACCTGCTCTTTCACTTCCGAAGCAATCGGCTGTCGTGCTACCCTCGCGGGCTGCGGGATCTCCAACAGATCGAGATCATCCAAATCGAGTGGTGACGCTGGTTCGGCAACCGGCCGGGCGGCGGCGGGGACGATGACGAGTGCCATTCGTGCTTCGGAGACGGTTTGAAAACGACCTTCGCGTTTGAGTTGGAGGCACGTCAGGACGAAGCCTGCCAGTTCTGATGATATAGCCGGATCGATCGCGTTTGGCGAAACGAGCGGATCGGGCTTGCCGTCGAGGACCTCGATCGAGCGTTCGAGTGCATCGGTTGGGGCCGTGTCAGCCAATATTGAATAGACCGTCGCTCCGAGGCCGTAGATCGCTGTTCGAACATCGGGATGCGATTCGAGGGTTTCGAGTGAACGCTCGTCATAGCTGTGCGAGATCGCTTTCTGCGACGCGAGGTCGAGGCCGTGCCAGAGTGTTTCGAGCGGTTTGAACGGCAGGTCGTCTCGGTCATTCGTTCCCGATCTGTGCTCGGCAGCGCCGAAGTACAGCAGCCGGTTGTTGCCGTCCGATGTGCGCCGTATTTGCGACGGTGTAATGCCGGCCATCGCAGGACCGTCGAGTTTATTGATGAATTCGATAGCCAATAGCAGCCTCGATATCGTCTCGACCGGCTGCAGCAGGAACTCCTGCCGTGCGGGCCGTGCCTCGACCGGTTCCGTGACCAGATATTGCCGGTCGATCTCGCTAAAGCCGTCGCGAACTCGAACGATCCCATCGTGGCGAATATCTTTAAGCGTCTGTATCCGCTCGGCAAAGGCAGCATTTCCGGCGTTTCGTTCTGTTGAGGTGACGACTTTGCCGTGGGCGATCAGCGTCTCTTGGATGACGACCTTATTGCCCAAGAGATTGTCATACGCGTCATACAATTTAGACGCGGCGGTCGAAGACAACTGATCGATGATCCGATAGCGACCTTGACGAAGAATGGAGTTGGTAGAAAGCATAGTGTTGTCAACTCAGACGAGTAAAAATGTTAAAATAAGTATAACAAATATTAGTCCTGATAAACAATAGTTTTATCTCAACGACTCAGGGTATTTTTTGCCTCCGATCAAATCACCCGCGAGCCCGAATTCAAGAACAAGATGTTTTTGGGCGCTGGGTCGTGCTTGAGCGATGAGGCTTGGGCGGGTGCGGGACTGAAAGTTGTTAAAAGTGGGTCTACCGGTTTGTGGCGGCGGTGCGATTGAAGTTGCGGCGAAAATCATCGCCCTTGATGACAACGGTCTGGCACATCTCGTAGAGGCGTGAGCGCGTTCGGATACCGATGCGGTCTTCGAGCGTTTCGTCACGGTCGCTCGGGCGTTCGTCGAGGTAGTTGGTCGTGAAGATCGTAAATTTATTGTTGTTGTAACGGGAATTGATAATATGTCCGAGCGTGTCGCGAACCCAATCGGTCGGTTTTGAGGCCCCGAGTTCGTCGAGAACGAGCAGATCGACGTTCATTATCGGCGACAATATCTCCATCTCAGATGCCTGCGTCGCAGGATTGTACGAACCTTGAATTTCCTTCAAAAGGGCGTTGAATTCGTAAAACAGGCAATCGCAGTTTTTCGTCTCGATCAGTTCTTTCAGGATGGAGATTGCAAGATGTGTTTTGCCGACACCAACGGGGCCCGTGAGTAACAATCCCTGCGTCACATTTGGGTATTGTTTTGTAAAATCAAATGCTTTCTTGAGTGCCCGTTCTTTGTGCGGGTCAAGAAGCAAATAGCTTTCAAAACTCGCGTTCTGATACTTCGCCGGAATTCGTGCGGCTGTTACGGGGTTCATGCCTCGAACCGTTTTGCGGCATTCGCATTTACGTGCGCCTTTGCCGGGAACTAGTTCCATTCCGGTGCCGCCGCAGATCTGGCATATGCTGCTGTCCAAAACAAAATCTACGACAGCGGGCATCGCGGGGCGAGGCGGGACAGCCTTTAGATTGTGATCTTTTGCTCTTTGCTGCGGCATTTTTGACTTGCGACGGTTGCGGACAAGTGAATTATAGCTGGATTATAGCATTGGGCAAATCGAATTCAAGTTTGAGCGCGCGCGATGCTCTGAGCCGTGTGATATATTGTAACTGTTACGGAAACTTATGGGTCTCATACGAAGTATTTTGATAAAACTGGGCGTCGCGGATCTCAGTGCAGAAAGGGCACCGATCAGCGTGATGCTGCTGGATGACGATCATCGACGGCACCGCTGGTTTACTAAACGTTTTGCGGGTGACGACCTGGCAATTGCCGAAACTGCCGAAGAGGCGATCGAATTGCTGCAAGGCGAAAGCTACGATGCGATCTTTCTCGACCACGACCTGCTGCCGCATCACTACGAATCGAACGACCACGACGATTTTGACAAGACCGGCTACGCGGTCGCTCTCTGGCTGCACGAAAACGAGCAAGTTCAACGTGCCGCAACCATAATCGTCCACACCCGAAACGCCGACGCCGCAATAAAAATGGTCGAAAAGCTGCGCGAAACGGGACGGAATGTCGAATATTGTGCATTCCCGATGCTCGATCTAAAGATCAAGAACTACTGGAGGCGGTAGGCCCGGGTCAGGAGAAATTTCTCAGAACGAATAGAGCAACAAGAATGATTGCTATTATTCGGGCGATCAAAACGATAGTTTTCATTTTCTTCATTACCTCTGGCGACGGGGCCGCGATGGCTACCGAGCCTGTAATCCGGCGATCAACAAGGTCGCCGTTTTTTGCGTTCGGTCGGCGAGTTCGTCGCGGTCACCGAGTTCTACGGCACTAAGGCTGTACGGGAGAAGGGAATTGGTCGCGGTGACGAGCGTCTGTGCGAGGTCGAACGCGTCGCCCGGGGCAAAGATGCCGGCCTTTTGGCCTTCACTAACTACGGACGCGATCAATCTTGCCTCTTCGTCAAAATAACGCTTGCGGCGCTCGAGCAACTGTGGTCGAAGCTGTCCGAGCAATTCGTTAAGGCTCTGCGAATAGTGCTGAACGCTGTCAAAACGGACAATCACGCGATCTATCATCATTTCCTTTAGGCGTTCATCGGGCGGCGCGGATTTCTTGGCGATCGCGACCAAACTGGACTTGATCCGCTCGACGAGACGGTCGATGTGTGAAAGTGCGATCTCCTCTTTGCTCGAAAAATGAAGATAAACGCTGCCTTTGCCGATATCAACCTCGCGGGCGAGATCATCTATCGTCATTTTCTTATAACCCTTTCGGGCCAGAAGGCGGTCGGTCGCGTCTAAGATGGCATCACGAGTAGTTTTTGGTTGGAAGGCGTCTTTCATATTCGAAGTTATGACTAAATTCGGTGTTTGGTCATAATATTATAACGAGAGCGTGTTTGTAAAGCTACATTTCTCTACAACCCCGCAAGATCCCATTTTTTGACAACGTCCATAATCAGATTAGCGACCTTATCAGTGACCTTTTTGTAGTAGAGATCGGCTTTTGCCTTATCAAATTTTGGAAAGCCCTGGCCTTTTTGATAAAGCCCGATCGACGACGGAAATGGAACAGCCGACCACGTTCCGGCCGCCGGATAAGGAGTCGTCATTTCAGGGCCGGTGTATTTTTCGGGATGGACGAGTGTCGGATCTATGGCCTGAATAAAGGCCGTCTCGTTAAGGCCCGCGTGCCCGCCGTCTTCGCCAAAGACCTCTTTTGTCTCATCCGAGGCGAACGACCACCAATTGATAACCAGCGTGCGGACGCGCTTTTCGGTAGCGACTTCTGCGGCGACGGACTGCAACACCGCCGTCTGCCCGCCGCCGTGGCCATTTAGGATGATGATGTTCTTGAACCCGTTCTTCGCGAGGCCCTCGAGGATCTGCTTAATAAACGGCCGGTACGCGGATTCGGTGATCTGAAAAGCTCCGGGATAAGCCTCCATAGAACCGGTAATACCGTACGGCAGCGTTGGGGCGATCATGGCATTTGTTCGGCGGGCGATCGTCTTTGCCATCGCAGTCGGAGCAGTGTTGTCGGCGCCGTTATTGATCACGCCATGCGGTTCAAGCGTGCCGGTCGGGAGCAAAACGGTGTTCGTCTTTGAGGGGACAACATCTTTAAATTCCATCCAATTGATACGATCCATCTCGTGGGTGGAGACAAAATCCTTTTCTGTCTGTGCCAAATTTACCGTCGCCAATACTGCGGCGAAGAAAATTATCATTGTTATTTGTTTCATCGAAATGTCTCCATTTTTAAGAGGATTGAATGCCAGATGCAAGCCGCCAGCTTTCAGCTCATCACTTGTAGCTGACCGCTCACGGCTGTTACTCAATCAAAGCGTTTCATATTCAAAAATATTTCTTCCCTCTCAATTTCTCAGGCATAAGGTCGCCTTCCGGATCGTTCCCTTCGTCTTTGCCGTAGCCGAGGTTTTTCATCAGCTTTGTTGGGGCGTTGCGGATCTTCATCGGGACTGGGAGATTGCCGAAGTTTTTTGCATCTTCCATAGCAGAACCGATCGCGTTTGTGGCTGAGCGGTCTTTGGCGGCGTTCGCGAGATAGGCGACGCCGTGGGCGAGGTTGTGGGTGCATTCGGGCATTCCGATCGATTTTACAGCCTCGAAAACGGCGTTGGCGACCACGAGAGCCGTTGGCTGTGCGAGGCCGATGTCTTCGGAGGCGAAGATGACCATCCGGCGGGCGATGAACTTCGGATCCTCGCCGGATTCGAGCATCCGCGCCAGATAATACATCGCGGCGTCGGGGCGGCTTGCTCGCATCGATTTGATGAACGCACTGATGATGTTGTAATGCTCTTCGCCCTTTTTATCGTAACGTAGGAACTTGGATTGCAGCGTTTCCTTGAGCGTTTCGAGCGTGATCGATTCGTAGAGATGAGATGTGTTCTCGATCATCGTGATCGCCTGGCGGGCGTCGCCATTGGCCATTTCGATGAGCCATTGTTTCGCTGTTTCGTCGAGTTCGAAGCCCGTGCGATCAATGATCGCGGCCATGTCAGCGTCCGAAAACTCCTCAAGGACAAAGACCCGAAGCCGCGAGAGCAAAGCCGGAATGACCTCAAAGCTCGGATTCTCAGTGGTCGCACCGATCAGAACGAGTTCGCCGTTCTCGACGTAAGGCAGCAAAAAATCCTGCTGGGCTTTGTTAAATCGATGGATCTCGTCAAGGAAGAGGACGCGTGGGCGGTCGGAACGCAGGCTGCCAGCCTGCGTCTCGTCGTCGGTCTCAAAGTCAAACCCAGGCACGCTGCCTGCGTTCCGGCCTCCCCCGACGATCTTTCGTATATCATCCTTTCCAGCCGAGACGGCAGAAAGCTCGTGAAACTCCGCGTTTATTGCGTTCGCGTAGATGCGTGCGAGCGTCGTTTTGCCGGTCCCGGGCGTTCCCCACAGGACGAACGAGAATACGTGACCCTGCTCGATAGCGAGGCGGAGCGGCTTGCCCTCGCCGACCAAGTGCGATTGGCCAACGTAGCCATCGAGCGAATCGGGCCGTATCTTATTTGCAAGTGGTTCGACAAACTGCTGCATTCGAATCAACTATTAACTTACAACGAATCTATCATCATTGTAATATGAACCTAAACTGGAGTGTATTCGTAACAATTTTTGTTTAGGCCTGACACGAATGTGTAGTATTATAGGCAAAACTGAGGTTGAGGATCGGACACATGATCGGAGCGGGCACATTTTTACAGCAGCGGTACCGGATCGACAAACAGATCGGGCAGGGCGGAATGGGAGCGGTCTATGTGGCGACCGACGAGCGTTTTGGCAGCACGGTCGCGATCAAAGAAACGCTGTGCATGGACGACAACTTCCGCAAGGCCATCGAACGCGAAGCCCGTCTGCTCAACAGCCTCAAACACTCCGCATTACCGCGTGTCAGCGACCATTTCGAGGAAAACGACAGCATGTTTCTCGTCATGGAATACATTCCCGGCGACGATGTTGCCGCGATGCTCGAGGATAAGACCGTTAACTTCACCGTCGATCAGGTCATGAAATGGGCCGATCAATTGCTCGACGCTCTTGATTATCTGCACAATCAGGAAATGCCGGTCATCCATCGTGATATTAAACCGCAAAATTTAAAGATCAATCCACGCGGCGAGATGATCCTGCTGGATTTTGGCCTTGCGAAAGGAAATCCGAACGACAATAGTCATCAAACTGCGGCAAAAAGCATCTTTGGATACTCGCGAAGCTACGCTTCGCTGGAGCAGATACAGGGAACCGGAACCGATCCGCGAAGTGATCTTTATTCGCTCGCGGCAACTCTCTATCATATTTTGACGCGAGTCGCTCCCGAGG
>JANLTF010000297.1:0-1902 GCA_031362825.1 Acidobacteriota bacterium
CTCGCGGCCTTCGTTTGCCGATTCGCCGCGACGTTTGCGTTCGGCAATGATGTATTCCATTCCCTCTTCGCGCAGGTAATCTTCAAATTTATCGGCTTCGAGTTTGATGTACGACCAGTTTCGCTCCATCGAAAGCAAATACGTGCCTGTGCGATCAGATGTGAACTTCAAAACCGGCGACTTATCGTCCTCGGCCAGCGATCGCACATCAAATATCTCACCGCCGGAGAACATCTGAAACGAATCGGTTTTCGCGGCCTGATATGGCCGTTCCTCGTCCTTTTTCAGCCCTTCGCCGACGAACAAACGAAGATTTGAACGCTCGTTTACCTTCAAAAAGAAGCTGTCGCACTCGAACCAATATTCGTGGCCGAATGACGAGGCCGCGAAACAGCCAATCAATAAAAGTGACAACAGATATTTCATTATTCCTTACTTGTCATTTCTGCCCGCTCCGGCATCTCGACGGTATTATCGCTGGTCACGTCGTGTTCGAGGTTCTCGCTTCGCAGTCGGTTTTGCCACGCGGCCTCGACGAACGCATCGAAAAGCGGATGTGCCTCGAGCGGCTTCGATTTATACTCCGGGTGAAACTGGCACGCGACAAAGTATGGATGAGTTTCACGCCGCAGCTCGATCATCTCTACAAATTTCCCGTCAGGCGAGATGCCGCTAAATACAAGGCCCTCACGTTCGAGAGCGTTGCGATATTCGGGGTTGAATTCGTAACGATGACGATGGCGTTCGCTGATCTGCTCGGCTCCGCGGTAGATCGAGCTGGCGAGGGAACCTTCTTTGAGATCGCAGGCCCATGCTCCTTTTCGCATGGTGCCGCCAAGATCTTCGACGCCTACAAGATCGCGCAGCTTAAAGATGATCGGAAATGGCGTTTCCTCATTAAACTCGGTCGAATCCGCATCTTGAAGCCCGCACACACTTCGTGCAAATTCGATACACGCCGTCTGCATTCCCAAACAAATACCAAAGTATGGCGTGCCTGATTTGCGGGCATATTTGATCGCCTTGAGCATTCCGCCAATACCGCGTTTGCCAAAACCGCCGGGTACTAATATCGCGTCAAAATCTTGCAATTCGTTCTCGTAACCTTCCTTCATCAGGTTTTCTGATTCGATCCAATTTACGTTGACACGCAGATTATTAGCGACACCGGCGTGCGTCAAAGCCTCACGGAGCGACTTGTAACTGTCTTCGAGTTCGACATATTTGCCGACGATCGCAATTTTGACGGCTCCGCCGGTTGGATCTTTGATCGTCGAAACGAGTTCGCGCCATTTGGTGAGATCAGCGTGTGGGAACTGTTCGGTCAGGTGAAGATTCGCTACGATCAGGTCGTCGAGTGCCTGTTCGTGAAACGCAAGCGGCACTTCGTAAATCGACGGCACATCTAGTGCTGAGACGACTGCATTTTCCTGAACATTACAGAAAAGCCCGATCTTCTTTCGCAGATCAGAGGGCAAGGGACGATCGCTGCGGCACAACAGAATGTCCGGCGAAATACCGATCTCGCGTAGTTCGCGAACGCTGTGCTGCGTCGGTTTGGTTTTCAGTTCGCCGGCAGCCGCGATGTAGGGCACGAGCGTGACGTGAATAAAGATCGCGTTGTTGCGGCCTTCTTCGTTGCCCATTTGGCGGATCGCTTCTAAAAACGGAAGTGATTCAATATCGCCGACCGTGCCGCCGATCTCGACGATCAAGATGTCCGGTTCGTGCATCTCGGCAACCTTTCGTACCGCCATTTTGATCTCGTCGGTGATGTGCGGAATGACCTGTATCGTCTTGCCGAGATAATCGCCG
Source organism: Acidobacteriota bacterium (assembly GCA_031362825.1). GTDB lineage: Bacteria > Acidobacteriota > Blastocatellia > Pyrinomonadales > Pyrinomonadaceae > OLB17. The sequence continues at coordinate 1,816 of JANLTF010000297.1, forward strand.
CGGCGTTCTTTTTCGATAACAGACAGGTAGATACGGCCGCTTGTCCAGTTATTCGCCTGCGAGAGCTTGGCGTGCGTGAACCGCTCG
>JANLTF010000309.1:0-3343 GCA_031362825.1 Acidobacteriota bacterium
ATCAAGTTCGGCAGCGCGCTCGAGCGACGATTCGCGCTCGATTGATAAGAATGAGTTCAACTCCGGATTCAACCGCTCCGCCGCGTCCAAGGTCTTTTCGATGTTTGAAACTATGGTCATAAATTCGATCTTATCTTTTGATCACGGCCGAGACTCCGTCCACCAGCCATTTATCGCCTTGCTTTACCATATCAACGGAAACCTCTTTTTGCTCACTGCGGGTATCGTCACGCCAAAGTAAGATAACTTGGAAAACAGTCTTTTCTGCACTTTCAGCCTTGCATTCACCAACCCGAAAGGCCTTTGGGTAGTTAGAGGTGGCCGTGAAATGGTCTCCGGGAATGCTGTCTGCGGCCCACAGAGAATTAAACAATCTGTCCGTCAAATATGGCTTTCTTTGAATCAAATTCTCTGGCGTGTGGGCCATATCATTTGCGAAATGAAACGAATAGAACCGTTTCACCGAATCGCGAGCCTCGCTGCATGCGGCAGTTTCCAAACTCGGAATACTGCCACAACCGACCGTAAAAGCGGCGAACATCAAGCCGACGAGTAAATATCGCCGCCAACTGGAAACTGCAAACTGTCCACCGGAAACTGTTTTCATAACACCTTCGGCACCTGAAAATGTCCCGCAACCGGCGACGGAGCTTGATCCAACGCCGCCGTTTGACCAAGCGAACCGCCGGCGATGTCTTCGCGGATGGTCTGCGTGGCTTTGCCTTCGTCGGTCAACCCGCCGAGCATTGGTTCGACGTTGTCCGTATCAAGCTCGTTAAGCTGCTCGATATACTGCACAATGTCCGCCATTTGCGGCGTGTACATCGCGACCTCGGCGTCGGTTATCTCAAGATGCGCCAGTTTTGCTACTTGTTGTACGTCCATAGTAAAGGGTGAAAAGGGTAAAAGTGAAAAGGTTAAAAAGTTTGGAGAATAGTGAACTCCGGCCTTTCCTTCTCCTCCATTTTTAGATCTGAAATTTCAAATTTTAGATCGATCGGTTCGCTGCCGGTCGAGATAAACGCCTGCGGCAGCAAGGAAATTCTCTCTGAATCTTTCATCAGCAATCGCAATTGCTGCATTTTCCAGATCTTTCGAAACTGGCGGAATCGCTTTTATTGAGGCCTTTTCAGCCTTGCGTTTCGCTGTGACCGCCTTTTTTTCTATCCGAAACTCGATAAATGTTATCGTCCCGTAACCGAGCGTCGAATTGAGCTTTGCGAGCATCGTCGGGCTTAGGTCTTCAAGATGACGCTGCCAAGTTTTGTCTTGGACGGCGATTACGAGACGTTTCTTCTCAAACGAAACCGGCACCGTCCGATCTCGCAGCATTTCTCCTGCGCATTGCGACCAGGCCGCGAATACCAATGCCTCGTCTGCGATGGTGTCGTGCGGAATGCCGCTCAATACTTGCGGAATTGCACCAAAAAGCTGTTCCATTTGTCATTCGCCGCCAATCAACTATCATTTTAGACGAGATGATAGAACTTCCAAAGTTGATACTTGCATCAGGCAGCCCGCGGCGGTCTGAGATCTTGACATCGGTCGGCTGGGAATTCGAGAAACACGTCGCCGACATCGACGAAACGGAGCTTTCGGCCGAATCGCCGGAGGATTATGTTGTACGCCTGGCTCGCGAAAAGGCCGAGGCTGTTGCCGTGAATTTTCCGGATGTGCCCGTTCTTGGAGCCGACACAACTGTGGTGATCGACGGACAAATTCTCGCAAAGCCATTGGATCTTGACGACGCCAGAAGAATGCTCCGAATGTTGTCGGGCAAGTGGCACGCAGTATTGACAGGCGTTGCCGTCGTTCAAGATGGCGTTACTCGCTCAGACATCCAAAGCACGCGCGTCAAATTCGCGGCCATGTCTGATGCCGAGATAAACCATCTCGCAGTGCTCGGAGATCCGCTCGACAAAGCCGGTGCTTACGCGGTTCAGGCACAGGCCGCATTGTTTATCGAAGGCATCGAAGGCGATTATTGGAATGTCGTCGGGCTGCCGATAAGTTTGGTCTATCGGCTAATGTCAGTACCGTCTGCGTAAGGGGCCGGCGAAAGATATAAGAAAAATTCAGTCGCAGATAAACGCGGAAAACGCAGATCAGAAATTAAGTCTCTATCTGCGTTATCCGCGAAAATTTGCGGCGAATTCTCCTTTTACCGTCTACGCCGCCCGCTAACGCAGGCGGTTGTGACTTAGAGAAGTTTGTCGATCGCCTTTGAGATCGGGATCGTGATGTCGTATTTCGGGTCTATGCCGCCGAACGGTTCGCCGGCAAGGTCACCGCTTTTATTGAGGATCACGAACGAAGGTACCTGCTCGACATTGTATTTTTTCAGCGTCGCGGCACCGTCGGGATCGAGCAGAATCGTTGAGGTCAGCTTACTCATTCCTGCAAAGCTACGAATTTCAGCAATACTCGAATAGTTCTTCGAGCGGGAATTGGCCGAGTCGGTCGCGATGAAATAGAAGACAACATTCTTGCCCGCATATTTTTTGGCCAACGCGTTTGTAAAATCAGCCTGCCTCGCTGAAAGCGGCAGCCATACTGCTCCAATAGCTAGAACGACGACCTTGCCCTTCTGGGCTTCGATATCGACTTTTGCACCGTCGATTGAGGCCAAGACGGTCTGCGACATTGCTGCGACCGAAAAGAGGAGCGTGAGAGCGATAGTTGTGATCAAACCTTTTAGGTTTTTCATATTTTTAGGGAATGCTCATAGGCTTTCCTACATCGATTGGATGCAAGTTTGATACCAAACTACTGCTTTCGATTGAGTATCACGTTATCGATCAATCGGACGCCGGCTACACGGACAGCGACGGCGATAAGTGTCTCATCATCCCCAATCTTTTCAACGTTTTGCAGCGAATCGCGGTCGACGATCGCAACATAATCTATCTCCGCGGCAGGTTCCGTCGCAATTCTCTTTTTCACCATTTCGGTGAGGTGCACGGCATTTCGTTCGCCTTTTTTGAAGTCGAGTTTGGCTTCGCGAAGAGATTCGATGATGATCGAGGCCTTTTTGCGGTCTTCGGCTGACAAACGCTCATTGCGCGAAGACATCGCGAGGCCCGACTCTTCGCGAACGGTCGGTGCGACAACGATCTCCGTTTCGAAACCAAGATCTGTCGTGAGCCGTTTAATTACCGCGACTTGCTGAGCGTCTTTCTGACCAAAATACGCACGATCTGGCCGTACTGTATTGAACAATATCGTGACAACTGTCGCGACGCCGCGGAAATGGCCGGGCCGCGATTCGCCTTCGAGTGTGTTGGTCAATGCCTCAACATTTACTTATGTCGAAAAACCATCTCCGTAGATCTCGTGGGGTTCG
>JANLTF010000321.1:0-1763 GCA_031362825.1 Acidobacteriota bacterium
CATGAACTCATTGGCAAAGTCGATACCGTTTCGATAGCGACGCCAACTGAGACGCATTGTGAGATTGCCTGCGCCTTTCTCGAGAGTGGCGTTCACGTTCTAGTTGAAAAGCCGATTGCTCTCACGCTCGATGAAGCCGATAAGATGATCGTCGCCGCAGATTCGTCTGGGGCAAAGCTGATGGTAGGCCAGCTCGAACGATTTAATCCGGCCATGGTTGCGTTAAAGCCGCACGTCACAAAGCCGCTTTATTTTGAGATCCACCGCGTTTCACCGTTTCCCAATCGTTCGCTCGATGTCGATGTAGTACTGGACGTGATGATCCACGATCTGGATGCGATCCAGTGGCTGGTCGGCAAGGATGTTGGGGTTTCGGAGATACGTGCCGTCGGTATTCCTGTAATTTCAGACAAAGTCGATGCCGCAAACGCACGGATCGAGTTTGAAAACGGCGCCGTCGCGAATATCACGGCTTCGCGGATCGGCACCGAGAAGATACGCAAGACACGTTTCTATCAAACAAATTCCTATGTTGTGCTCGATTACGCGACCAAGTTTGCGTCGGTCACGTCGTTAAATCCCGAGGCAGCTCATCCGCTGCTTGGAATATCCATAAATCGGCTTGAGATCAATGACATCGAGCCGCTGAGGGCTGAGATCATAGCGTTCCTGGATTCGATCGAACACGACAAAACGCCGCCTGTCACTGGCGAAGACGGACGCCGGGCCTTGGCGTTGGCGGTAGGTGTGTTAGAAAAGATCGACGCCCATCGTGGGCGTCTGGATATGTAAATTGAGGGCAAGCACGGATGCCTGCCCTCACATTTGCTTACGCTGACGCTTCGTCAGCTTTAGTTCCAGCCATCGTTTCGGCCATCGTTGCTAGCCACTCCTGAGTTTTTGCGAGTCGTTCGGCTCCGTTCGGGGAATCCATGATCACTTTTTCGAGATGCTGGAAGGCCTTCGGATTTTGCCACATTTCCCTGAGTGCTGCGAGATGCGGCTGGACCTTTGCAAAGATGATGAAGTGTTCGCCTGCGGTGTCCGTAAACATGTCGGCGTCGATCGCTCCGTGGTTAACGAGCGCCGCGGCCATATCCCAATAGGACGTAACCATACGAAGATAGCCGCCAACCTCCGGGTCCATCATCGTTTGCATATACTCATCGGCGTTGGTCGGATTGAAGCCGAACATCCAGTCGCGTGCCTTTCGCATGGTCGCCTCGCGGCGAAGGTCGTACAGTTTTAGAATTAGATCAGCAGATTCCACTTTGCTCATATTATTTACCTCTCGAAAAGAATTTAGGCCTGTAGTCTATTCCGGACTGTTTTTGTTGTCAATAACTAGATCTGCAAGTTAAGCGTAAAGTAATAATTCGTGCAAAATAGAATTATGTCAGAGCAGATCTCACAATTTTTGCAGCAACGTATCGATGTCGGCGATTTTCCGTCTGCCGTTTATTTAGTCGCAGAAAAAGGCGAAATTATTTTGCAGGACGCACTCGGCTTGGCAGTAGTTGAACCTGAAAGAATCGAAGCAAAAACCGACACGATTTATGATCTGGCGAGTTTGACTAAGATTTTAGTGACGGGTTTATTATGTGCAAGATTTTTCAGTAATGAAGATAATTTATCCGATAAAATTTCAGAATTTCTAAACGGATTTGATAAAGACGGAAAACAAGAAATTTCAATCAAAAACCTTTTGACACACACTTCGGGTTTCAGAGCTTGGAAACCTTTGTATTTGGGCAAAAATTTTC
>JANLTF010000358.1:0-4359 GCA_031362825.1 Acidobacteriota bacterium
CGTCAGGAGTGCCGGCGATCGTTTCGGACAAAGGCGGGCCAAAGTTCATTATCACGGACCGCGTAAGCGGCTTTGTAGCTCACGAGACGGCCGACTATTCAAAATACTCACTCGAGTTGTATCGTGACCGTGAAAAACTAGCTAAGATGAAACTTGATTCGCGTGAGAACGCTTTATCAAAATCATGGGATTCGATCTTCGAGAGCGTCTATGACGGATATGCCGAGGCGATCGAACTGGAACGGGAGAAAAAGGCTTCGCTGAAGAAATGACCGAACACGAAATAGATCCTGTATTCGGCGACGAAGACAAACAGGTACCAAAACAAAGCCTAAAAGCCGTCTTCCTCAATCTTTTGCGGCATCCGATCGATACTCTGGTCCTTCGCTGGAACTGGAAAGCCGCCGTTCTGAGCGCTATGCTGCGGGCTCCGATCTTTTTCTTTACATATCTTTTTAAGAAAGACGGCCTGAAACTCGCGATCGGGGCAGCGGTAGTTCAATCCGCATTTCGATTTATTTTCGGCGGTATAAACGGCGCTATTATCCAGTCGTTTAGTAAGGTAGAACCGCCGTGGCACGCGGTTTTGACCGTTCCCCTTGTTCTAGCAACGATCAGCCATGTGATCGAGTTCGGCGTACAGACCGTCTATGACAACCAAAACAATGTCACAGGCAAAGGCCGTGCGATCGCGGTTTCGGTACTTGTATCGGCGATCTCAGCCGTTTTTAACCTCTTTGCAATGCGACGCGGAGCCTTGCTGGTCAAGGACGAAAGCCAACAATCGATATGGCGCGATCTCAGGCGAATGCCGTGGCTCGCGTTAGAATTTTTGTCGTTCCCGCTAGTCTGGACGTGGCGAAAGTCTAAGAAGAAAAATTCGAATTGATCAGGACATAAGTGTAGCGATATTAGTCATACTCTGACGAGATGAATCTAACACCACGGGTAGCCCTGTTTGCCGATACATTTCACGAAATAAACGGGGCCGCGAACTTCTTGCGCCGTCTAACGTCTTACGCCAAAGACAACGGCCATCCGCTCCTATGCATTCGTTCCGGCTGCGAAACCAAACTCTTCGACGACGGTTCTGTCCGTTATCTAGATCTCAAACGAAACCGGGCGTCCATCCCGCTTGACGGTGAGTTCAAGTACGATCCATTTCTTTGGCGTAAACGGGCACTCGTTAAGAGCACGCTAAAGGATTTCGGTGCCGACGTTATACATTTGACGGGCCTTAACGATATAAGTCAATTTGGGTTTCTCCACGCTCATTTCATGAAAATTCCGGCGGTCGCGACGTGGCACACGAACACCCACGAATATGCCGCCGAACGCCTCTTGAGCCTTGGCAATTGGCTTCCGGGAAAAGTGCGATGCAAGATCGGCTCAGCTATCGAAAGGGCGACGATGTTTGGGCTGATGAAACTCTATTTTCTCGCCCAAATGCAGCTTGCACCGAATCAAGACCTTGTCGATGAGATCGGCCGCATGACAAAGCGACCCTCGTTCTTGCTTCGACGCGGAGTAGATGTCGATATGCTCTCTCCCGCAAAATGCACAAGAAAACCGGGAGACAAAGAATTTGTCTTGGGATTTGTCGGCAGACTAAGAGCCGAAAAGAACGTGCGGGCACTTGGCCGCCTCGACGCCGCACTGCAAGCTGCTGGCGTTACCAATTACCGCTTCCTCATAGTCGGCGACGGTGACGAAAGGCCGTGGCTCGAAAAGAACCTTTCAAAAGCAGATTTCACCGGCGAGATTCGCGGCGAGGCAGTTGCAGAGGCGTTTGCCAACATGGATCTTTTTGTATTCCCTTCATTGACCGATGCGTTCGCAAATGTTGTCTTGGAGGCTATGTCATCCGGCGTGCCTGCAATTGCGTTTCCCGTCGGCGGCCCGAAATTTTTGATCGAGGACAAAGTAAGTGGATTGATCGCAAATTCGGAGGACGAACTCGCGGTGAAGATCTCTGAGGTAATACGGACCCAATGGGTTCTAGAGCCGATGCGTATCGAAGCAAGACAATTTGCCATTGAACACTCGTGGAACGCGATCTTTAAAAAAACCTACGGCTATTACGATCTTTGTGCATCTTACGATAAGAAGGTTAGAGCCTGAAACAAAGTACTTAGTACACTTCGAATCAAAAATTCAGGGCTGTTCAACTAAATTATCGTGCCACTTAAATCCGTCCATATTACCAACTACTATCACAAGAATTCCGGCGGCATCAGCACTGCTTATAACAAACTTCTCGAGGCCGCGAACCGACGCAAGCGATATGTCCGGCTAATCGTGCCCGGCGAGGAATCTTCCGTCGAAGAGGTAGGCGAATATGGCCGCATCTATTATGTGAAGGCCAGTTTCTCGCCTATCTTCGACAAACGCTACCGCCTGATGCTGCCCTGGAAAACCTACATCTTCGATAGTTCTCCGATCAAGGCGATCCTTCGCGATGAAAAGCCCGAGATCATCGAGATCGGCGAAAAATATACTTTGAGCCTGATGGCCGGACTGCTCCGTAAACACATCATGAACGTCGGCAGCAAACGGCCGATGCTGGTACAGTTTTCATGTGAGCGGATGGACGACAACGTCAATTCATTCATCTCGGCAGGGCGAATATCGAACTGGTTCACGCGTCGATACACAGCGAACTACAATCTGCCGATGTTCGACTTTCATCTGGCAAATTCTGAATATACGGGAAAGGAATTTTTCGACTCGACCTGTGCTTTAGAAAATTCTCATCGTTCCGACCGTGTGTTCAATTGGTGCTGGCGCTATCTGAGGGCCGCTCAGGTGAAATTGCAAGATCGGGTCTTCATAAACCAATGCGGAGTCGACAACAAAACATTTGACGAGGGCCGCAAGAACGATGCAAAACGTCGCGAACTGGCCGCCGAGTTTGGCTTTCCTGTTGACTCACGCCTGCTGCTATACGCCGGTCGAATTTCGCCGGAGAAAAATCCTGATCTGCTGATCAAAACGGTCGCACGCCTAAGCAAGATCGAAGAGCATGATTATCGCCTGCTCGTCGCCGGAAGCGGGCCGGGTGCCGAGTATTTCGCCGAACAATCCGAGATCCTCGCTTCCGGCCGCGTACATATGCTCGGCCAGATAACTGACAAGGAAAAACTCGCGGATCTATTCGCCAATTGTGATGTGTTCGTTCATCCAAACCCGCACGAACCATTTGGCATCACGCCGCTCGAAGCGATGGCGTCAGGTTTGCCGGTAGTCGCACCGAATTCGGGCGGCTTGCTATCGTACGCAAACACCACAAATGCTTGGCTCACCGAACCGAGGTCAGCAAATTTTGCGGCCGCGATCGAGAGCATTTTTGCTGCGGACGCCGCCCGCCAAACGAAGATCAGCACTGGCATCACCACTGCGGATCGCTATGATTGGGACACATCGACCGACGCACTATTTGCTCTCTATGACCGCATGTACCAGACATTCATAGCTAGCCCGGAGCTCTTTGACTACACCGCATCTCCGGCGAGCATCAATTTTGCAGGTGCTTTAACGAAATGTTAAACTCCGAATTCGGTATTTTCCTGCGGGGTCGGAGTTCATGAGCAAAGCCGTCAGATCGGTCCACATCACAAATTACTACCACAAGAACTCAGGCGGGATCAGCACATCGTTCAACAACCTTCTTGCAGCCGCCGAGCGCCACAAGCGCGAGGTGCGGCTGATCGTTCCCGGTGAAACGGAGTCGGTCGAAGACGTCAACGAATATGCCAGGATCTACTATGTTCCCGCCCGCTATTCGCCTGTCTTCGACAAACGTTACCGCGTAATGATGCCTTGGCAATATATGTTGAAGGACACGGTCATCCGCCGCATCTTGCTCAAAGAAATGCCCGATATCGTCGAGGTCACCGACAAATATACGCTCAGCCTGCTCGGCGTGATGATCCGCACAAACAATTTCAAAAAGCTCGGCCGTCCAATGCTTGTCCATTTTTCTTGTGAACGGATGGACGACAACATCGGCTCGTTTTTGTCAGGCGGATCGCTCGCCAAATGGTTCGCCCGCCGGGTGATCGGCAATTACACGATGCCGAATTTCGATTATCACATCGCAAATTCGGCCTACACGGCCGAGGAGTTCTTCAATTCGCTTACGAAAAGTAAGAATCCGCATAGGTCAGATCGGTTTTTGAACGCCTGTTGGCGTTTTTTCAAAGCTCCACGAGTTCCGGTATCAGAACGCGTTTTTGTCTGTCCACGGGGCGTTGATATCGCCCAGTATTCGCCTGACCGAAAGTCTGATGAGATCCGGGCCGAGATGCGAAAGCTTGCTGACATTCCCGAAACAGCTACTATTTTGCTATACGCCGGACG
>JANLTF010000409.1:0-6037 GCA_031362825.1 Acidobacteriota bacterium
GCAAGCCTCCTCTCCCTTCGCCAAACCATCCATGGAAAACACCCTGGTCAACCAAACAACTTATGAAACAACAACAAACATGAAAACTAGGACATTTCTAACGAGTTTAGATATAGGACATTTCTAACGAGTTTTGACAGATTAATTTATCAGGTTCGAGTCACAATAGACCACGCTCCTTCACCCTCAAATACGACTCCAACAATTTCGGTGCCAGAGTCTGTGTGGTAACGTCGATCGCTAGGCCGCCGAGAGATTCGACCATTCTTAACGCAGTCTCGCGTTGGTGGATTATTTCTTCCGCGGCGGATTGGTTGAATACGTCTTTGATCTCGATTGGCGTCTGGCTGACGGCGGCGTTAAGGTCGCGGTCGCCGATGGTGGCGACTAGCGGCAGGTGACGCGGGCGAAGCAATCTGAGTGAGGTGAGCAGTTCTTTCGAGCTGTCTTTGTCGATCAGGTCGGTGAGGATGACGACGAAAGCACGTTTCTTCGAGTTCGAAGCGATAAATTGAAATCCGCGAGCGTACGAAGGCTCGATCAGCTCGGGTTCGAGATCGTGAAGGGCGTCGAGGCACGCATCGATGTGTTCAACGCCGCGTTTTGGCGGCAGGTATTTGCGAACTCGGCGGCCAAAGACGACGAGGCCGCAATTGTCTCCGGCTCTCGCACACGCTGACATCAAGGCGAGCGACGCGTGAATCGCCGTGTCAAATTTCGTTTCGGTCCCGATGCGTCCCGTCATCAAACGCCCGGCGTCGAGAGCGATTATGATGGTCTGGTCACGCTCGATCTGATATTGCCGCGTGGTCAGTTTGTTACGCCGTGCGGTTGTCGTCCACGAGATATGCCGCAGTTCGTCGCCGCGAACATAATCACGCATCGATTCGAACTCTCGCCCTTCGCCGCGTCGAACCGATCTTCGCTGGATCGCCAGGAAAGAACGAGCTCCGAGTGCTTTCAATTCCATTTCGCGCGCCCGTCGCATATTCGGATAGACCTTGACCGATTGCGACTCGCCCAGTTCGGTTTGGCACCAGACAAGCCCAAGCCGCGAGCGAAAACGTATCGCAGTCCGGCCAAACTCATATCGGCCTCGACGCGGCGGCGTTAAGGTGTAGAAAAACTCTGCGGTCGTCTGGGCATTGACGGAGAATTCGGCCTGACGCGTTTCATTGAGCTTCATCTCGGGCGGGAACTCATCCTTTAATATTAGGTGAAAGTCGCGTGCCGAGCCGTTGTCGATCAATAGGCTAACGGTCGTCGGATCGCCGATCGCAAACCGTCTGTCGAACTCGCGTTTGATTGTGAATTCGTCCGGCAAACGGCGGCTGATAAAGTAGTCAACCAGTGCAACAGCGACTAGCAACAAGTCAAATATGAACACGGCGTATCGCAAAGACGGATAGTTCCACGACAGCGACAGTGGCAAAAACGCGAGTGCGATGAGTAGAAAAAAGCGTCGTGAGAATACGAATTGCATAGATCGCCAAAATTATATCATTCGCCGCACCGAATCCGTTGCAAAACGGGTATCATTATGTTCCATTAGTAATCGGACTATGAGCCAATCACATACATCGGAATCGAGAAGCCCACTTCCCACAGTTCGAGAGGCCGCCGTCTTTCGCCTGAAAAGCCTCGGCCTGCAATCACGGCGGTTTGTCGCCGATGCGGTTGACAAGAACGTAAGGCAATTTAGCAAAGGTGAGACCTTGATCGAGCGGCCCGTGGTTGCCGAATCGAAAAGCAAGCTCTGGACCGAGATCGAGCCTGAGGAACGCTTTCTTGTCGCTGGCAAAATACAGAATCTGCGTGTCGCGATCTCGGCGCTTGACGGTCTCGAATTGCCCGCGGGCGAAGTGTTTTCGTTTTGGAAACACGTCGGCCGAACCACCGCTTCCAAGGGCTACGTGCCTGGCCGTGAACTTCGCGAAGGCTGTATCATTCCCAATATCGGCGGCGGTTTGTGCCAGCTCTCCAACGCACTATATGACGCTGCTCTGAAAGCAAATTTTGAGATCGTCGAACGCCACGCACATACGCAAACGATTGCCGGTTCGCTCGCCGAACAGGGCCGCGACGCGACTGTTTTTTGGAACTACGTTGACCTGCGTTTTCGCTCAGAACATCCCGTTCGGATCGAAACTGAGCTCACGAGCGACCATCTTCTCATCAAGTTTCGCGGCACCAAACAGGAGCGTCCAACGCTCCATCAAATCCAAAAAACGGCAAAGATCGACCATGTAAATAGCTGTGCTTCATGCGGTATGGACGACTGCTTTCGCTCGGTCAAACCTGAGACGAATATTGATTTTGGCAAGACGGCGTTTCTCATCGATGAGTTTTCCAGCGAGTTTGACAGTTATATTCAGGCAAAGCGAACCGAGAAAGATGTAATGCTCTTACCGCTCGATGGTAAGCGTTTCAACCGGGCGAATTACGCCTGGAACACGACCGGTTTCAGCGGCGTTAAACAGTCGGCCTATATCACCGCGGTTCGTTCAATCAAGTCGCGCCGTCTCGCTGCTCAAGGTGCGGCACGGCAAAAGAATTTGCTTGCGACCTACGAACACCTTGCCGCGAGCTACGGGAAAAAATTGAGCTTTGACGCACTTCACGTCGTCGTCCAGCAAAATTTGCTGCCGTATCTCTGGCGAAGCGGCCAGCTCGGCGGACGGACATTTGACGTCTTGATGACGGCTCTGCCGATGGCCGAACTGCAGAAACGGCTGGATCACGCGTTCGAACTCCACGGCGAAAGCAAAACACTAGGCGATTTTCGCGCCGACGAAAAACTAGTTGCTGCCGAAACACAAGCATTGAAGAACGCTCGCCGAATTATTACGACACATTCGGCCATCGCCGCTTTGTTCCCTGAAAAAGCCGAGTTGCTGTCATGGAAAACGCCGGATGTTAAGCCGTTTAAGAGAGATAAAAACGATAAACCTCGTATCGTTTTTCCGGCCTCGACCGTCGGCCGCAAGGGCTGTTACGAACTCCGCGAAGCCATTCGCGGCCTCGATGTCTCGCTCGTTACGATGGGTCCGAATATCGAAGGTGCGGATTTTTGGGAAGGCTTTGACGTGATTCGCGGCGGTGATGATTGGCTCGAAACGGCCGATCTCGTCGTGCTTCCGGCGTTTGTCGAACATAAACCTTTGCGGCTCTTGCGTGCGGCCGCGGCCGGTGTTCCGGTGATCGCGTCGTCGGCCTGCGGTGTCAAGAATGTTGCTGGGGTGACGACCATCGACGCGGGCGATGCCTACGCTTTGAAGCAGGTGGTCGAAACCGGTCTTGCCGCCAAAACGCTCGTCCGCCAGACAATGGCCGCATAACTTTCCTGCCGCCTATACAACTTCGCTGCGTCATTGTGTCTCTAAACATTATAATGACGAACTCTCAACTTCTACTACGCGTTTCGAGATGTTTGGTGATCGCAGCGATGTTGCTTTTGCCGCTGTTTGTCTCGGCACAAACCGAAACACCAAAACTCTCCGGCGGCGTCGAGGATATCTATCTCGCAAAAGACGACGGCAACGGACAGGCCGGCGAGCCGGTGACGAATTTTCAGACGACGGACCCGCGTATTTATTGCATTGTCCAGCTAACATCGGATGCATCGGCAACCGTCAAAATGCACTTCGTCGCGGTCAGCGTGCCCGGCGTAAAGGCCGAAACCCGCGTCGTCACGACCAGCTACACTACTAAAGACGGCGAGGACCGAGTCAGTTTTTTCGGTAAACCGAAAACCAGATGGACGGCCGGAAAATATCGCGTCGAGATATTTGTTGACGGCAAAATGGTCAAGGACGTTCCATTTGATATAACCGGCCATGCGACAGTAACGGGATCACAATTCGTCGAGCCAACGGGAAAACCGAAGCCGAGAACGGTAAGCAACCCGAAAAAGCAGCAGTAATAAACTAAAAGGCCCGAAGCAACACGCCTCGGGCTTTTCTAATTCAACCACAAGTCTTACCAACGGCTTTCGCGTTGGCCACCGTAGCCGCCACCGCCACCGCGATGTCCACCACCGCCGCCACCGCCATAGCCGCCGCGGCCACCACCGCCGCGATCTTCGCGGGGTTTCGCTTCGTTGACCTTGATCTCACGACCGCTTACTTCTTTGCCGTTAAATTCGGCAATTGCCGCTTCGCCTTCGGCCTGCGACGACATTTCGACAAAGCCAAAACCGCGTGAACGGCCGGTTTCGCGGTCTTCGACGACGGTGGCTGATTCGACTGTGCCGACCGATGCAAACAACTCTTCCAACTCGTAGCTCGAGGTCTGGAAAGACAGATTTCCTACGTAAAGTTTCATTGACATAACTAGATTTTTTCCTTTTCCCACGGAACGGGGAATTGAATAGAAGCTCGAAATAGGATCTGATCTTCGGAGTTACGGTCTGCTCCGCAAGAATCCAAGCATTCGGACGTCCGCGATAAAAGCGATCTGCTTCACGTTACCAAATAACAACCGACCCTCTCGCCTTCTAACGCCGTCGAACAAAACCAAGTTACGGGGCGCATCACCGTTGATGCGCGAGAGCAGGATTAACAAAAAATATGATGCAAGATTCGTGCGCGGGTTGCAAGCGGGAAAATCGACTTTCATCTATGTTTGCTCAATGAAAGCGAGTATCTCGTCGATCCTGTCGCGGGCTGCGGACTCGCCGAGAGGGAAGAATTCGTCGCGTTTTCGGATCTGATCGGGGCGAAGGTGGGCGATCGGCGGGATGATGACGATATCGGCTTTGCCGCCTTGGTAGCTCGCTGAGGTCCGCAAAAGCGTCATCGCGGAGCGGATCATGATGCCGGCGGCGGTGCCGGAAACGCCATTTAGTTTGGAGCCGCAGGCTAGCAGATCGACCGCGATGACGATATCTGCACCCATCGCACGGACGACATCGACGGGCATTATGTTGGTCACGCCGCCGTCGACGAAAAGTTCGCCGTTCCCTCCTTTTACAGGTGCAAATGCTCCCGGAACGGCAGAACTTGCGCGGATCGCGGTGACGAGATCGCCGGTCTCGCTGAGCACTGTTTCTTTTCCGGCCTTGATGTCATACGCGACGGCGGCGAAGGGAATTGGAAGATCTTCGAATCTCGTGACGGGCAATTCGCGACGCAGAAACTTGTCCATCGGAGCACTTGAGAGCAGGCCCTTGAACGAGAACGACGGTCGCATCATGTTGATATAGCCGACCTTACGGGCCATCGTTTCCATTTCGGCGGGCGACATTCCGGCGGCAAGTGCTCCGCCGATGATCGAGCCGGCGGACGTTCCGGCGATCATGTCAAATCTGATATTGTGCTCGGCCAACACTTTTAGGACGCCGATGTGAGCAAACCCGCGTGCCCCGCCGCCCGAAAGTGCAAGACCGATCCTTTTACGTTCCATAAGATTTTTGCCCACGAAAGACACTAAAAATACGAAAAAATTGAAAGAGTTTGTCCGCGAATAACGCTAATGGACGCGAATAAGAAAATTACTTAGATTGATTCGCGAAGATCCGCGTTATTCGCGGGCGAACTCTTTCTCAGGAATTTTAGTGCCTTTCGTGTATTTGGTGGGCAAACTCCGCAAATTGATTTTACTCGCACGTTATGGAAAACTTAAATCCCTAAATGACTCCACAGGAATCACTTACATTTCCGAGGCAAAGCACGATCGCGGATATCGCGGCGGGCGAGACGGCGTGTCCGGTTTGTTCGCGTGCGTCGCGTGACGAATATGTGCCGCTGATGTCTTTGCCTGAGGATCTCGCGAAATTGATCCGAGCGAACGCACCTGATACTGCCGAGTTTCAGGCCGTTTGTGCGAGGTGCGTGAGGCTTTTTGAACGGGCCAAGGATCACATAATCAAAGACGCAGCGATGCAGAAAGACGGTTCGCACGTGCTTTCGACACCGCTGCGGCTTGACGCTGACGAACGCTACACGGGCAAAGGCGTGACGATCGCGTTTCTCGATTCGGGCTTTTATCCGCACGTCGATCTAACGACGCCTAAGAATCGAATCGTAGCGTACCGAAG
>JANLTF010000459.1:0-11901 GCA_031362825.1 Acidobacteriota bacterium
CAAAAATCCGGGAGCCGTGAGACGAGTACGATTCGTACCGTCGGAACTTATAATCTCAATTCGAAAGTCGTTGCCCCCACCGCCGAAGGGGTTGTCATTATCTGAATGGAAGACGATGCTATTTCCGCTTGGGGTATAAGAAATATTTTCTACGTCCTGATACTCCGTTGAATTAGTAAGTCTTACAACGTTGCTTCCATCCAGATTCATCGAATGTATTTCATAAGGGTTTTGGACGGAGGCTCCTATATCAACGCCTCTTCTAAAGGCGATCTTATTGCCAGCGGGATTGAAGATGGCACTGTCACTTGGTTTAGTGGCAAAGGTAAGCTGCGTGAGTTCTGTTCCGTCAACATTCATCGTGAAGATTTGACTGAGGAGATACGAGGTTATACTTGGGTCGCGTCGCGTGAAAAGAATTTTCGTGCCGCTTGGGCTAAAATGCGGGTCAGGAAAGTCTTGAAACGAAGACGACAACTGAACAATGTCAGTGCCGTCGGAGTTCATGATGTAAAGGTTATATAAGTTTGTCGAGGAAGATCTTGAGCCGAATAGTATCTTACGACCGTCGGGGCTCACCACCGGAATCTCTCCGTTGTATTGCGGCGGAAGCAAACCGATGCTACCAGTTCCGTCAGGCTTTACCACAACAATGTCGTTGCTCGCCTGTCCTCCGCGTGGTGAAGAGAAGACAAATAGCTCGCAAGTTGACGAGCCACTAACGTCCAATCCATCTAGAAGACACGCCTTTGGGGTTATTTCGAGGTTAGTTTCCGAGGGAATCCCCGCCTCCGGACTGAGGATTGACTCGGTATTGGTATCGGATTGGGCAGTTGTCGTTTGCCAGTCAAACGCGGCCGCGAAAGTCAGGACGATGATCGTTAAAATTATAATAAATATCTTTTTCATATAATGCTCCTTTGAAAGACCCGTTGAAGCCATGACCGCTCGGAAAAAAACCTACATTCTCGTTCTCGAACTAACCGTATTTATTGCGGGCGACGAAATCGCGTTCGATCCGCCGGCGTCGGAGACTAACTCCTTTTTGTCGATTCCAATGGGTGCACTTTCGCGTTGATCGGTGCTGACCCCGCTCCGCCTTGGACGAATGATCGTGATCGTACGTGTCTCAACCGTTATCCGTCGTATCACTTTCATAGAATCTTCTTCCGTTCTCAAGGCTGATTCTGATAACATCGTTAACAGAATTCGAAGCCTAATATTTTTTTGCTAATGGGAGTTTCGGTCATAAGGCAGCGAAATGTCCTTAATTTCCGGGCTAAATGTTCCTAATTTTTCCTAAAGGCTATGACGGACAGGGTAGAAAAGACGTTTTGGTTTGGCGAATACGAGTTGAACTGCGAAAAACGCCGGTTGCTCAAGCACGGCGAGCCTGTCGCGCTTAAGCCAAAAGCGTTCGATCTTTTGTCTGCTTTGGTCGTTAGTCACGGCCGAACTGTGACGAAGCTCGAGCTTCTAAATACGGTTTGGGATGGACAATTTGTCGAGGAGAACAATCTAACCGTTCACATCTCGGCACTTCGTAAGATCTTTGGCGATACTGCCGATACAAAGCGTTTCATTTCGACGGTTCCCGGCAAAGGATACCGCTTTGTCGCAAATGTAGTTGAGGATTCAGACCAGAGCGAGATCGTCGTCGAGCAACGGAGTGTTTCGCGCATCGTTGTCGAAGAGATCGGCTTCATGGAC
This sequence comes from Acidobacteriota bacterium, assembly GCA_031362825.1. Lineage (GTDB taxonomy): Bacteria > Acidobacteriota > Blastocatellia > Pyrinomonadales > Pyrinomonadaceae > OLB17. The sequence continues at coordinate 1,711 of JANLTF010000459.1, forward strand.
GGCGAGGCCGGTCCGCCGAGGCTCTACGAAGGTGCAAGGAAACCATTTTGGAGCAGGATGGCGGTATTTACTCTTGTCGCCGTCGGTGCGATCGCGGCTATCGGAGCGATGGTTGTCCAAAACAAACTCGGTTCGAGAAATAAGCCGTTTCGAGACCTTTCAACCAAGCGGCTGACGAATAACGGGGATGTCCAAAATGCTGCCCTATCTCCGGACGGAAGATTTTTTGTATACTCGGTCGGAACCCCGACCTCATTGCGCCTAGGGCAAACTAATGGCGGTGAGGAGATCGAGCTAATTCCGCCGTCGGAAGTGAACTTTCGCACCCTCGCCTTCTCGCCTGAGGGCGACATGATCTACTACGTCGTCAGCGGCAAAGCTCATCCGGGCGGCTCACTTTTCAAGATCCGGTCGTTGGGCGGCGTTCCTCAGAAACTTCGTGGAAACGTGCGAACGCATGTCGCTTTTTCGCCCGACATGAGCCGCTTCGTCTACATCGGTAATACGGAGGACGGCGACCGCTCCGCTATCTTCGTTGCGGATTCGAACAGTGACTCTAAAACGGAGATCGCCGTGCGTCCGAAAAAGTTTCCGTTCGCCTCGCCCACGCTCGCATGGTCTCGCGACGGTAAAACGATCGGGGTCGCGGCCTTGAGCGACAAAGTTAATGGCGTAAATTACGAGATCTTTCTGATCGACGCGCTAAACGGACAGGTACGCGAGCTGACCGACAAGAAGTTTCGCAGCGTCAATGGCCTTGAGTGGCTAACTGACGGCACCGGTCTAATTGTGACGGCAGCCGAACCCACACAGACCAACGCTAGTATGTGGCACGTCTCGGTTAGCGATGGTACCGCACGCGCGATCGATGCGAGTCTTACAAATTTCGGCTCGCCGCTCGACCTATCGCAAGACAGCGGTGTGATCCTCACCGTAACGACAGATGCAATAACAAACATCTGGCGAGCCGACGCGGATCGGCCGGAACAGGCAAGACAGATAACGAATTCTTCATTTGGCGGAGCATTCGCCAGGACGGGCATGGTCTGGTTAACCTCGGGGCGTATTGTCATGACGGGACACGACAAGGGCGGCGGAACCCCATTGTGGATAACCGATCCTGATGGTGCGACTCTATCGCAACTGACACCGGACGGTTCGATCGACCAAAATCCAACAGCAACGGCTGATGGGCGATTTGTAGTTTTTGATTCCAATCGGAGCGGTGCATCCGAAGTTTGGCGTATTGACCTTTCGACTAACGAACTTACCCAAATAACCTACAGTGGCTACAACAGCCAGCCGAGTGTCGCGCCGGATGGAAAGTGGGTCGTTTATATCTCGGAGACTGACGGGGAAAACACTATTTGGCGCGTTCCTCTCACCGGCGGGCCAGCCGAAAAGATCGCCAAAAACAAAGCGTCGTGGGCGCGGGTTTCGCCCGACAGCCGATCAATTGCGTGCGCCTACGAGATCAATGGAAAGACAAAACTGGCGGTATTGTCGATCGACGGCGGAGAACCGGTCAAGGAATTTGATCTACCAAACCGAGCCAATCTTCGCTACTCGCTACGCTGGACACCGGACGCACGATCTCTCACCTATCGCGACTGGGACGCCGGCTACTGGCGCCAATCTATCGATGGCGGCGAGCCGCAACGCCTCGCAGGATTTCCCGACGAGAAACTGTTTTCCTACGACTGGTCGCCCGACGGAAAGCAGGTAGCCTACGGACGGGGAATGGAGGTGCGAGACATCATTCTCGTTCGCGATCTAAACCGGTGATTTTCCTGATACTACTTTAGGCCTTTACCGAACGTAAACGCTAGGTATCGAAATATCGCCGGCCTGACCGAATTGCCTTATCAGTACGCCTGCCGTCGTCCGGTTCACGTACCAGGTCGAATCCGAAGGCCGGAAAACGGCGGCGTCAAATTTGCCGTCGCCATCGTAGTCGCCCGGTGCCGGAACGTCGGTACTGTTTCCAAAAGCGAACGAGAAGAAACTCGAGTTCTCACTACGAAGCACGACCCAATTCCCCGTTGACGGACGAAAATAGGCAACATCCGATTTGCCGTCGCCGGTATAGTCGCCGGGAACGAGTTTGTCGGTTGCCGATCCGAACTGAAACGCGACGATGCCGCCCGACGAACGCGAGATCCACCATGTCGATGTAGAAGGCCGGAATATAGCAATGTCCGCACGCCCGTCACCGTCGTAATCGCTCGAAACCGGCAGATCGCCCGGAATACCAAAGCTCACGATAGAAGTGCCGCCCGTTGACTTGCTGACATACCAGGTATTGGTTGACGCCCTAAATACTGCCGCGTCGGATTTTCCGTCGGCATCATAGTCCGCAGGCATCGGCTGATCGGTGCTGACGCCAAATGGAAATGCAAAATAGGTCGAATCCTCGCTCCTCAGTACGAACCAAAAACCGTTGCTCGGCCGATAGAATGCGAGATCCGTTTTGCCGTCGCCTGTAAAATCAGACGGAACCAGAGTGTCGGTATTCGTCCCAAAGGCCGCCGCACCATTGGTGTCGGTGCTGCTCCGCAAGAACCACCATTCGCCCGGGCCCGGACGAAAGATCGAGAGATCGGTCTTTCCGTCACCGTCAAAATCGGTTACGGGGCGATGTGTTGAGACACAGTTTGGGAACTTGAACGAACCGATCCGCGTTGCATAACCGGTGTTCGATGTGGCCGCGTAATACTCGTTCGTGTACCAGAATGTGCAGTCATCCAACGGGTCGATATTCATCGACGTATAATCGCCCCAGCGAAAGCCCGTGCTCAACTGCGAGCCGCCGCCATTTACGATCACGCCTTCGCCCTGCGGCATTGTTCCCGGCGGATCACCGACGAGACGTCCCGTGTAGCGAATGCCCGGAAAGACCGCGCCCGAGCCGACCGCATTTCCATTCGAAACGCTGTAGCCCATGCCCATATTCCCCAGCCGGTCCATCGCGATGCTTCCCATCCAGCGATGAATACCGTCCGTTGCTCCGGGGCCGTATGTGCCTTCCTGATGGATGAATGGCGTGCCGTTCGGATCGCGAATCTCCCACCAGCGCATTCCTGACATTCCGGCCGACGACTCGACCGATTGCAGCGTCACCAGCGATTCGTGCGTGCCAAAATTACGATACGCAAGCCTAAATGTTGGCCGCTGACGATACGAGAGAATATCGACCTTGATCGTCGTGCCCGGCTGCGGAATACACTCTCTGGCCGTCGGTGTACAAGGAAATATCGAATCAAAGGCCGCTGTCGGCATCGCCACCGGCCCCGTAAATGTGGCTGCGCCAATATTATTCCAGTCGATATTAAACTTATACAATTGCACCGCGTCCGTCGGCGCACCGATCCCGTTATCCGATGTCCCGACAAAATATCCCGGAGCACCGACCGGCGGCAAACCAAATCCGTCCACATCCGCCGGCAGCAACCCGTTCGGCCCCGCAGCCCCTTGTGCCACGGTAAATCGAACCACGCGGGCGACCGGATTTCCGGCGATCATCGCTTCGCGTTCCAAGGCCAGATTCCCCAAAACGCCGCCGCCGTTTTCTCGCGTGTTCAGAAAATATGCGTTACGCCACACGCCGTATTTCGGATAATCCGGAAAAGCCGGCGTCTCAAATTGATATCGGTAATATGTGCCGGTTGGATCGCCCGTCGTCGAAACCGCGACGCAGTTAAAGAACGGCCCCGTGCTGTCCGTGAACTGACTCAAAAGCCAACGATCGGCAAACTGGTCGTAGAGGACCACCGGATCACCCGCATTTTCAGTCTGGCAAGGTCCGCCGAAGCCGGTAAACAATGTGTTGATATTGGTAGGCCCAAAAACAGAAGTTCCGGCCCGCGAAAAGATCTGAAAACGCGAGTTGAGCATCTGAACATAGTGGTTCGGGCCGATATCACCGTTCGGATCAGGTGGCGTGCTGCCGAGTCCGCCCATGCCGCCGAAGTTGGCGATGGTTCCTGGGATCAGGTCGTTCGTGGTAAACGCCCCGACGCCGTGTTCGCGTTGGAGCGCTCCGTCCGGCGTGTGTTCAAAATTTCCGACAGGGCCGTCCGCACCGATGTCGTCCTCAGCTTTTTTGGCCTTGGTCGAAACGTCCGGCCTGAGCGAACGAAGAGGCGGCGAGATATCAAATTTCTTGGACGTAGAAATTTCCGGTATCGGCGAAACGACTTCGCCCTGCGCACTCGCGTCGGATGCCATACAAAACAGCCCGACTATCAACAGCCCAATAAAAACGCTCGTCCCCGAAACAGACCTATATTGTTTAATTTCCCGAATCATGAAGTCCCCCGATCTTGTGATATTTCCTTACGAGAGTATCACGGATCGGGAAACTTCTTAAACTTTGCCGGTCCTAACGAACAAACACGCTCGGCAATGGGACATCGCCTGCGATGCCAAATTGTTGAATGAGCGTGCCGGCGGTCGACCGGTTTGCGAACCAAGTCGAGCTCGATGGCCGGAAAACAGCAGCGTCGAATTTGCCGTCGCCGTCGTAATCGCCCGGGCTCGGAACATCGGTAGAGCTGCCGAACGGGAACGCGAAGAACGAGAAATCCTCACTTCGCAGAATGAACCAGTTTCCATTCGACGGCCGCCAAAATGCGACGTCCGCCTTTCCGTCGCCGGTGTAGTCGCCGGCTACGGCTTTGTCGGTCGGCGAGCCAAATTGCAGCGCAAACACAGTTCCATTAGACGAACGCCGTACCCACCATTCGGCACCGTTCGCACCGCCGGGACGATAGATCGCAATATCGGCCTTACCGTCGCCGTCATAATCTGCGACGACCGGTTTATCGCCCGTAGCACCAAACCCGATGATGTCAGTGCCGCCGGTAGATTTGCTGATAAACCACGTCAGCGAACTCTCGCGGAATACTGCCGCGTCAGCCTTGTTGTCGCCGTCATAATCAGCCGGAACCGGCACGTCGCCATTAGCTCCGAACGGGAACGCAAAGAACGAAAAATCTTCGCTCCGCAGCACAAACCACTGCCCCGTCGAAGGCCGCCAGAACGCGACATCGGTCTTGCCGTCACCCGTGAAATCAACCGGAACGAGCCTGTCCGTATTCGCACCAAACTGCAGAGCAGCATTCGCTCCGTTCGAAGATCTCAGCCACCACCATTCCGACACCGCTCCGAGCGGACGAAAGATCGACAGGTCCGTCTTGCCGTCGCCGTCAAAATCGACGATCGGCCGCCGCACAGGTGCCTGCGAAACGCTGTTTGTTGTAAATAGCTGGTCGCCGTTAGGCCCGTTGGCGTTATTCGCCTGGTTCCCCGCAGCATAAAACGTCACCGGGCCGACGGGCGTCGGCGGAGCCGTCCAATTGACCGTCCACTGAGCCGTCAAGGCCTGATTGGCAAAAGTGCCTGCCGTGGTGTGATGAATGTAATTTCGTCCGTTCTCGGAAAGCGTCTGTGTGTTGGCGTTTACGTTCGCGAACGTACCGGCCGCCGTCTGCCCGGCGAGGGCCGTCATCTGAAAACCCCATCGCAGCCGCGTAGTATCCGACGTGGTATGCCTGACCTGTAACTGATATGTCTGCCCGGGCGTGTAATTCGCCGGAGCATTGAGGATCACAAACTGCCCTACGGAAGGGCCGCCCTCGTGGCAGCTCGCACAGTTATTCTCGTCCGGAGCCCCGCTAAATCCCGCAGGCGGCCCCGACGAAAACGACTCCGCCGTCTGCACAAACCCACTGTCAGTAAACAGCGCAACAACCCCGAAAACAACAAAAACAAAAAGACACGCTATCTTAATACTTCTCATCAACACCCCTTTGCTCCCGCCGAAAATGATAATCAAACTGATTTCCCAATCCTATCATAATCGCCCGCCTGTCGGAACCGCCTGCGTGAGCGGGCGGCGTGTACGCAAGGAAGAATTTAGCCACAGATAACGAGAAAACGCAGACAAAAAAATCCATCCTTATCTGCGTCATCCGCGTTCATCTGCGGCCAAAATTCTGATCTTGTTCGTGTCCGTTCGTGGCCAAAAATTCCTACCTAACGAACGCATTCGGCACCGGCACATCGCCTGCGATGCCGAATTGTTGGATAAGCGTGCCTGACGCCGAGCGTTGGACGAACCATGTCGAGGAAGTTGGGCGGAACACGGCAGCGTCAAATTTGCCGTCGCCATCGTAGTCACCCGAAACCGGAACGTCACCGGCCGAGCCGAACGGGAACGCGAAGAAGCTGTTGTCTTCGCTCCTTAGCACTGACCACGAACCGTCCGTCGGCCGCCAGATCGCGACATCGGCTTTGCCATCGCCTGTGTAGTCTCCCGGAACGACGCGATCGCCGCCTGCTCCAAACTGAAACGCCACGAGGCCCGACGTGCTTCGCTGGATCCACCACTGGCCCGAAACGGGGCGAAAGATCGCGATGTCGGCCTTACTGTCGCCATCATAGTCAGCATTTACGGGAACGTCACCGGTAATCCCGAACTGTGAGATCGTAGTTCCGCCGTTCGAATTGTTGATAAACCACGTGTTCGTCGATGAACGGTAAACAGCCGTATCCGACTTGCCGTCGCCGTCAAAATCCGCTGGCACGGGCGTGTCGCCGCTGCTGCCGAACGGGAACGCGTAGAACGATTGGTCCTCGCTCCGCAGAACGTACCAAAAACCGCTCGAAGGCCGCCAGATCGCGATGTCGGTTTTGCCGTCGCCCGTGTAATCGGCAGGAACGATCTTGTCCGTCGGGCCGCCAAACGTCGCTGCACCATTGCCGCCGTCGCTGCTCTTCAGATACCACCATTCGCCCGGGCCGGGCCGAAAGATAGCGATGTCCGATTTCGCATCACCGTCAAAATCGAACTGGCACGCCGTTCGAGAGGTAATGCAAGAGCCGTTTGCGGCTACAAAGCTGCCGATCTCGGCGCGTGAATACTGACAAAAGGTAACCGGCGTAGTTCCGGCGAGTTGAGCGTTCATCAGCGTGCTCGCACAGCTTTGGGCGGCTTCGACGTGGTTCGCTCCTAGGTTGTGTGCGAGTTCGTGGCCCGTTATCAGATATCGGCCCGGCGACCAGTTTATATAACCGCTCATGCCGTACGCAAAGCTCGGATTGTTGCAGATCACGCCGATAAATGCCCAGCCCTGCGATTGGAGGTTCGCCTTCCCCGAGAAGAGGTGTGCCGCGTCACGCGGTGCGACCGTCGGCGGATAGTTTGCGTTCCAATACGCCTGAAAATTGCGGACCGCGATCTCCGTATTCGCTCCGGCAAACGGATCAGCGGTCGTCCACGAATGCTGAAAAGTAACCACGATCGAGAGGTTCAGTTCGCTCGAATACAGGCCCTCGATCGTATTGAGAATGCCCATTATCTCGGCATTGGCAGCGGTCACACTGCCGAGAGTATTGATATATTCGAGATCTACATCGGTCGCAAGTTCAAGCTTCTTTTGCGCCGCCGGACTCGCCGAACTTGCAAGTGTTCTGCCATATTCGATCTTGTCGCCAAGCCGCGAACCGCAGGAAAACTCGTCCGTCCGAAGCGAATCCTCAGGACGATATACCACGTGATCGCGTGCATCCGCCGAGGCCGAATAGTTAGACGCAGGCTCGATAAAATAGCGTATTCCGCGTGTTTCGAAATAGCCTTCGAATCGGCCGGAAACGATATTGATCCGCGAGTTTGAATTCGTGTCGCCGTTGACGACGCCGATAAATGTGTTGACCGGAGACCGCTTGACCGCCGTATTTCCATCGATCCCTGTGTTTTCGGCCCGATAGTTCGGCGAGCGGAGATCATGTGGCCGCAAGGCGATCTCAATGTTCTGTTCCGCTGCACGAAATCGCAATTTGCCCGACGGCGGATCGATCCGAACCAAATCGGCCCGGCTGAACGAACGCGAGATGTCGCTTCGAACGGCATCGCTCTGAGCGAAACCGGCAATGACAAAACAGAGAACAAAAACCACTGAGGCTGCAGGACGAAAACCAATATTGACGTGGCGCATAATGATACTCGCGGAGGGAAACTGTTAAGATATTTTGTGTTCAGACGCGATCGGAAAGATCGGTCCATAGTATATAGAAAGTTTTAACAATGTTGTTTTTCCGCGTTTTCGCTGTGTTTCGATGGGATTTTTTCTAGACTCGGTCGGCAAAGTATGGAAGCTGCTTCCCTCGTGGACCAGGCTGCGGATTACACGCGCGACACAGCATAAATTTACAGCTTCCGTCGTCGGAGTTATCACGAACGAAAAAGACGAGCTGCTCTTGCTCGACCACCTCTTGCGGCCCGCTTCGGGCTGGGGATTGCCGGGCGGTTTTCTGAATCCGGGCGAACAGCCCGAGACCGCTATTCGCCGTGAGATCCGCGAAGAGACAGGCCTAGAACTCACTGATATCAAGCTATTCCGAGTCCGCACGTTGAAACGCCACATCGAAATTCTTTACCGCGCCAAGTCAACAGGTTCTGGCACTATCGGCAGCCGCGAGATCAAAGAGATCCGCTGGTTCGATCCGGCTGATGTGCCGAATGAGATGAATCTCGACCAGCAGTTCCTTATTCAAAAGATATTTCAGACCGATGTTTGATAAAAAGCGGCGGCGTTATTAAAATCTTGTATTCGCTTGAATTTTTTCACGAGAGTTTCTAGGAGAATTAAATGGTTGATCTGATACCGCCCCCCGAATCCGTAATGAAGATAATGACCGACACCGGGGCATACCGGAAGGGCCATTTTATCTACCCGAACGGCAAACACGCGTCCCACTATTTCCAAATGCCGCTCGCGTTTCGCTATTACGATACCGCCCGCATCCTGTCGGTAGGCCTAAGCCGAATGTTCCGTCTCGAAAAATCGATCTCGAGCCGTCTGCCAAAAGTTTCGGTGATCAGCCCAAGCCCTGGCGGCATCATGGTCGCCTTCGGCGTCCGCGAAGCTCTCGGCGCACAACAGATCTATTGGGCTGAAATGGAAGACGGTAAACGTCAGTTTCGCCAGTATATGTCCGAATACGAGGTCTATCCGGCGATCATCGTCGATGACATCAACCGGTCCGGAAAGGCAATTCAGGAAACGATCGACATCGTCAAAGAACTCGGCACCGAAGTGATCGGCATTGGCACCATCGCCAAATTTGACAATGCTCCTAGCGATTTCGACGGCGTCCCAGCAAAATCAATGCTCAGCTTTGACGTAAACTTTTACGATTCGGAGGATGAGTGGAAAAGCTCACGCAGTGCCACCGATGCGGAGGAACAGAAGGTTAGGTTCTAGACTTTCGACTCTGATATTTCAAATTTTAGATCTCAAATTTGAAATCTTAAACAGGAATTTAATAATAGAAAGACGGTCTGAATATCACCATTCATCCGTCTTTTTTCTTTCCACTGACGACTGACAATCAACTAGATCTCGTGCCGGTTCGACAAAGCCTTGTCCATCGTTACTTCGTCGACGAATTCGAGGTCGGAACCGACCGGCATTCCCATAGCGATCCTCGTAACTCTCACCCCAAGCGGTTTTAGCAATCGTGCAATGTAATTGGCCGTGGCTTCGCCTTCGGTTGTCGGATTCGTGGCAACGATGATCTCCGCGATCTCGACGCCGTCATTATTTTCGGGCCGCAAACGAGGCAGCAGATTTGCAAGCATCAATTCGTCCGGCCCGACACCGCGAAGAGGCGACAGAGAACCGTGCAGAATGTGATAAAGCCCCTTGAACGAACGCGTTTTCTCTACCGAAACGAGATTATACGGCTCCTCGACAATACAAATTATAGAGCGGTCGCGTTTGGGATTTGAGCAGTAAAGGCACGGATTCACGTCGGTGAGGTTGTTGCAAACCGAGCAGAAAACTATCTTTTCCTTCACCTCGCGGAGGGCGTTTGCAAAATTCTCGACCTCGCCCAAAGGCCGCCGCAAAATGTAAAAAGCCAGCCGCTGAGCTGACTTGCCGCCGATACCGGGCAAACGTTTGAATTCGTCGATCAGCTTAGCGACCGGTTCTGAGTAATCGAGCATAGTGTCGGAACGCAGGCAGCCTGCCTGCGTGAGAAAAGCCGCATTCAACGGGTTGGGAAGCGGACGAGCGCAGGCGGGCCGCCGGGGATACGTAATACATAAATACCGGAGGGAGCAATACGCCCAATTTTGCTTTCAGCGATTCTTAGACCTTTAGGTTTGGCTCATTGAGCGCTGCG
>JANLTF010000490.1:0-2415 GCA_031362825.1 Acidobacteriota bacterium
AGCAGCGACATCTACGCCAAAGACAGCCTTGGCGGTTGGTGCCATATCGAGGACGCCGATAAACGTCACCATGACAGCCGTCACGTTTTGGCCATCCTCGTAGAATATCTGAACGGATTCGTTTTCGGTGAATTGGTAGAAATCCTGCTTTTCGGCCTTTTCTTTCGGAACACCGAGAATCGCCCGTGCGTTTTCGATGGGCATGCCGATCGAGACGCCCTTGTATGCGGAAAATTGCGGTCGCTCAGTCTGTGCAAATGCCGAGATCGCGGCCAAGGTTATAAAAATCGCTATGATAAAGATCCTGCATTTCATTTCACACCTCGTTTCGGCTCAGCCGGACGATTCGTATGAATTTTGCAGCCAGCCGATAATTGAAAACCAATATCAACGGTGCTTGAGATCATTATTCGTCAGCTCGGAGGAACGTGGCGGTTTTCATAATAATAATCTCAAACACCTAAGTAGATATTGCTTTGAAATGCAGAACAAAACAGTGATACAAATCACAACATCGAAATGACCTCTCGAGAGATATATTGGCGAAATGAAGACCCGTGCAATCAAAAAATGGTTGCACGGGCCGTATGTCGAAGTCGTTATTGTTGAACAATCAGACAACCGTAACCGTCACTAATGCTGCGGTACCTTTTGCTGCGTGCGATGCGAGCGGTGTGTCGGCGGGGCCTTCCTTGACGGCGCCGTTTGTCGCGTCGAATTGAGAACCGTGTTTTGGGCAGACGAGCCGGTTGCTCGCCGGATCGAGTGCAACGATTCCACCTTTGTGCGTGCATTTTGCCGAGAATGCGACAAACGCGGCATCGCCGGTTCGCAAGATAATGATCTTTCCGGCCGTCGAATCAACAATTAACGATCCGCCGACCTTACTTAGCGGACTTTTCTGATCGATCGCGACCGTTACGTCCTCAAAGGGCTGACCAAATGCATGACCGTTACCTGACAAAGCAAGCACCACGCCGCCTGTGACGAGTGCGGACTTTACCAAAAACTCACGGCGGCTGCCGCAATCCGACTTTTCAGGACAATTTTTCACTTATGTTTTCCTCCGCGTATTTGATGCACTAATGCTGTGAAGGTTTGAGAATACAATAATTTATCGCCTATCGCACAAATTTCATCAGGGATCCGCCCAAAAATACATAGCCCGAACAAATGATCAATTCGCCAATAAAGATAGCCGCGAAAAACTTCCAATAATTCATCTTTGTAGTGCCGGCCAGATAGCAAACCAGATCGGTCGGGACGAGCGGGAAAAACGCCCACAACGCGACGAAAATAAATCCGAGCGGGTGTTCGAGCTTTGCCTTGAGTTTGTGCGTGAGTTCGGGTTTGTGATTCTCAAAGAACTCGGCGAATCCGAGAAATTCTGAAAAATAGTAGATCATCGTGGACGAGAGCAAGATGCCGGCGATACAGGCTGTAAGGACGCCAAACGGCTGATCGGGAAAAAGCAGCGTGCCGGCGATCACAAGCGGCGTGCTTGGCAGCAGCGAAAACCCGCGAAGTGCGGACATCGCTAGGTAGATAATCCAGATCTCGCCCTCGAATTTTCGCAAAAATTCCGCGATGTTTTCCGCAGTAAACAAATGCGGATAAAGAAGATACGAGCCCATGCCGGCGACAATCGCACAGAGCCAGACGGCGAGGCAAACGTACCTGACCGCCGAACTCAGTTTTGCCGGTGCTGCTTTTCTTTCCACTTTCATTCTCAAACGAAAAAGCCGTGATCGGTGTTCACGGCTTCTCACAAACTTTCATTCACGCAGGGACTTTAATCGATCGAAACCGTCAATTTGAAACTCGCATTGCCACGGGTGCCGCCGACAATGATCTTGTAATCGCCGCTCGCGGGTAAGGTACCGTCCCACACAGTCGCGTCGTCTCCGTCACCCGCGTCGGCGAGGAATTTGCCACCGGGAGTTTTGATCTGAAATACGGCGTTATCTTCGAGTGAGGTTATATCAATCGACATTGTTTGGCCGCTCTTCGCCCCGATGACGTAGATCGAGCGTTCGCCGCGAACTACTGAGTCAGAAACTGTCGCCGACGACTCGCCGGCTTTAAAACTGATACGCTTGGTGCCGGTTTCGGCTTTCGGAGCAACCGCAACCGGCGAGGCCTTGACCTCAGGCGTCGTACTCGCAGATGAAGGTGTGATCGTCGGTTTCGCAGCATTTGTATTTGCGTTCGCCGGGGAAGTATTGCTGCCGTTATTGAAAGAAAATGAGCAGGCAGATACACCGGCCACAACCGTTAAAAACAGAAGAATTTTGATATTCATAATTTCATTTACGCTGCCTTCGCCGCCGTTTCCATATTTTTACGCCATCTTAGCACCGGCTTTCTCGCGGCGGTTGCTTCGTCGAGACGGCCTATCCGTGTCGAATGCGGGGC